>CADCUU010000433.1 GCA_902805995.1 uncultured Rubellimicrobium sp. | reverse complement strand
TCGCCGCCACGAATCCCTGCGGCGAGCAGCCCCTGCCGCCCTACGGCGCCTGCCTCCTGGGGAGCGTGAACCTCGCCCGGCTGGTGCGGGACCCGTTCGGGCCGGAGGCGGCGCTGGAGGAGGGGGAGCTTGCGGACCTCGTGGCCACTGCGGTCCGCATGATGGACGACGTGGTGGACCTGTCGCGCTTTCCGTTGCCTGAACAGGCCGAGGAGGCGCGGACCAAGCGGCGGATTGGGCTCGGCGTGACGGGGCTCGCGGACGCGCTCCTCATGCTGGGGCTGCGCTACGGGTCCGAGGGGGCGGCGGAGTGGACGCGCGGGACGATGCGGCAGGTCGCGCGGGCGGCGTATCTCGCGAGCGTGGATCTGGCGAAGGAGAAGGGGGCCTTCCCGCTGTTCGACGCGGAGCGGTACCTTGCCTCGGGGACCATGCGCCGGATGGACGAGGACGTGCGGGAGCAGGTCAGGCGGCACGGCATCCGCAACGCGCTCCTCACCTCCATCGCGCCCACGGGGACGATCTCTCTTTATGCCGGGAACGTGTCGAGCGGGATCGAGCCGGTCTTTGCCCATGCCTACACGCGCAAGGTGCTCCAGCCCGACGGGTCGCGGACGCAGGAAGAGGTGGTGGACCACGCCGTCGCGCTCTGGCGGCGGATGAAGGGGGATGCGCCGCTGCCGGCGCATTTCGTCACCGCGCAGGACCTCGCGCCGCTCGACCATGTGCGGATGCAGGCGGCGGCGCAGGAGTGGGTGGATTCGTCCATCTCCAAGACGATCAACGTGCCCGAGGACATCCCCTTCGAGGAGTTCCGGGACGTGTATCAGGCGGCCTGGGACATGGGCTGCAAGGGCTGCACGACCTACCGACCGAACGCGGTGACCGGATCGGTGCTTTCGGTGGCCGAACCGCCCAAGGCCGAGTCGCCTGCGGAGACTATGATCGAGAGGCCGGAGGAGCTGGAAGGGGCGACCTACAAGCTCAAATGGCCCGGCTCCGAGCACGCGATCTACATCACAGTGAACGACATCGTGGTGGACGGGCAGCGGCGGCCGTTCGAGGTCTTCATCAACAGCAAGAACATGGAGCACTACGCCTGGACAGTGGCGCTCACGCGGATGATCTCGGCGGTGTTCCGGCGCGGGGGGGAGGTGGCCTTCGTCGTGGACGAGCTGAAGGCCGTCTTCGACCCGCGGGGCGGGGCCTGGATGGGGGGCAAGTACGTGCCCTCGATCCTCGCGGCGATCGGGATGGAGATCGAGAAACACCTGAAGCGGATCGGCTTCCTCGACGGGCCAGGGGCCATTGTGCCCGAGGGGCAGGGGACGGCGACCTCGGTGGAGCGGACGGGCAAGTTCGACGACGCGGGCTGGGAGGAGGCGCCCTCCGACAGGGCCCGCGCGGCGCCATTGGGCGCGGCCTGCCCGTCCTGCGGCAGCTACGAGGCGCGGGTGCAGGAGGGCTGCCTGAGCTGCGCGACCTGCGGCTTCTCCCGCTGCGGCTAGGAACCTCGCCGCGCGGCTCGGGTTGAGGGGGCGAGGGGGGAGGGGACAGGCCCTCCCCGAGGCCGTTCAATCGGTCCAAGTCCATTCAACTCGAAGGAGCGCCATCGTGGCCGACCGACCCAACCCGCCGCCCGATCGCGACGACCCGATCACGGAACGTGCCGTGTCCATGGACAGCCGCCCCCTGCCCACCGGGGCCGGAGCCGGACGCGCCGTGAACGCCGCCTTCTCGCGCAATCGCACCACGCCCGCCGGGGGCGGCGGTGGCGTTGGCGGCAGCGCGCGCGATGACCAGCAGCAGGACGATTTCCAGGGCGCAGGCTACCCGACCGAGGACATGGACGACGTGGACCCGGATGGCGGCACCGAGGATGACGACGGCTACCGGAACGAGGAGGATGGCGGCGTCGAGAACGAGGACGACGACGGCTACCGCGTGAAGGAGGACGCCCAGGATCTGGAGACCGGCGACAGTGCGCTCGAGGACCTCATCACGCCGCCCGGCGGGGACGCGCTGGGCGGCGACCGCGACACGGACCCCAACCTCAACGGCGGGCATGGCATCCGGATGCAGGCGCCCGAGGAGGGCGACCGGCCCATCGAGCTGGAGGACACCGAGGACTCGCTGATCGGCCATGGCCACGAAGACAAGGCCGCCTGGAACCGCGACCGGATCGCGCATCTTCAGGACCTGGAGAACGACGAGCGCGACCTGCGCCCCGCCACCTCCGAGCAGACGGGCCTGGGCGGCGCGGCGCTGGCGGGGGAGTTGCAGGGCTGGGAGGGCGGCATCGCCTCGCCCACCATCGACCAGGGCGATACCGAGTTCGATTCGGAGCTGTCCGAGGAGGAGGAGGTCCTGGGCGACCTGAACTTGGAGGACATGCCCGAGGACGTCATGCGCGATGCCTCGATCAACGATCCCAACAACACGCCCTTGCTGCCCGAGCACCGGGATCATCCCGACGACAACATCTCGCTGGAGGAGCGGCTGGTGGCGACGCCCGGCGAGGACCCGCTGTCGGCCGGGGCCGAGGTCGGGCTCAACGAGGAGCTCGACATGGAGGACCTCAACCAGACCGACAACATCGAAGGGGCGTGGGAAGACGCACGCTTCGGGATGGACGACGCGATGGATGGCAACGAGCGGCGCGGCGGGCTCGAGAAGGACTAAAGGGCGGCAGGGGCAGGGGGCTGTCCGCCTCCTGCGCTCTCGTCAACGGCGCGGCTTCTGCTAGGGTGATCGGCCAATCCCCTCAGGAGTCCTGTCGATGAGCCGTGCCCTCTTTCCCGAACTCGTCCTTCAGGATCCTGAGGCCGGGGCCCTCCTGCTGGAGCGGGTGTTCGGGTTTTCCAGGCACGGGCAGGAATTGCGGCTGGGTTCGCAGCGGCTCCTTGTGTCGGGGGGCGAGATCGACGGGCGGCACGGGCGGATCGACCATCTGGCGCTGTCCGTGCCGGAGGTGCCCGCGGCCCTCGCGGAGTGCATCGCGCGCGGGGGGCGGCTGTCGCCCGCCACGCCGGACGGGCCGCTGACCATTTCCGAATTCTGGCAGGCGGGCGTGGACTACGTATTTCTCGACGGGCCGGAAGGGTCGAAGGTCGAGCTGATCGCTCGCAGATCTCCGGCGCCGAGGGCCGAATGGGGGCACGACCACATCGGGATCTCCTGCGCGGACCTCCGGCCCATGCGGGAGTTCTTTCTGGGGCTGGGCTTCGAGGAGCGGGCAGCGGTCACGCTGGACCGCCCCGAGGGGCGCGTCGATGTGGCGTTCCTGGCCTGGGGCGACGATGTGGTAGAGCTTTACTGCCTGCCCGAAACGCGCGCCGATGCGTCGCTGAACAGCGGCGCGGGCTTCTTGCGCAGGCTGCGGGCCGAGGGGATCGACGAGCGGCAGGTCGGGCCCGAAGGGGTGGAGATCCTACCTCTCTGACGCGAGGACGACCCCGGTGAGGATGACGGCGACGCCCAAAGCGCGGAGCGGCGCGCCGTCCCATCCGAGCCGGAGCGTGTCGAGGAGAGCGCCCGACACCATCTGGCCCGCGATGACCAGAAGCGCGGTGCGCGCAGCGCCGATGCGGGCCACGAGCCAGCTTCCCGCCGCGACGAAGACCACGCCCAAAGTGCCGCCGGCCCAGGCCCAGAGCGGCGTTTCAGCCAGCCCCGCGAGGTTCGGCGGATTGGACGCGAGCGCGAGGGCGAGCGCCGCCGCGAGCAGGGCGAGGAAGCCCACGAGGTGGTTCCAGAAGGACGCGCCGAGCGCGCCCCGGCTCAGCGACAGGCGGCCGTTGACTTGGCGGCTGAGGCCGATGAGCCCTCCGGCGAGGACGGCCATGGCGATGGCGGCGATCATGCAGGTGCCCCGAAGATCAGGATCGCGCTGCCCAGGAGGATCAGCGCGAGCGACAGCAGTCCGCGAAAGGTCGCGCGGCGGCGGGGCAGTCCCAAGAAGCCCCAGCGGTCGGCCGCGAGGGCGAAGCCCGCCTGGCCCACGAGCCCCAGCGCCAGCGTCCCCGACAGCGCCAGCGCGGTGTTCGCCGCGACCGAGGACAGCATCACGGTCAGCGCCCCGGACAGGCCGCCCAAATAGGCCCAGAGCGGCGCCTTACCCCCGGGACCCGCCGTGCGACGCGCAAGGACTACGAGGGCGATGGCGGCGGCCACCGTTCCCGTCGCATGGGGCACGAGCGAGCCCAGGATCGGCCCAGCATGCCGCGTCACTTCGGAGTTGCAGAGGACCATCAGCGTCAGCAGCCCGCCCGTCCCCAGCGCCGCGAGAAGATGGGACGGCCGGGGGCCTGTGGCCGTTAGGGGAGGGGTCTCGGGCATGGCGTGCTCCTTTGGCGTCGCGGTGTCACGCGGGGATGGCGCCAATGCAAGCCCCCGTGGACCGGCACTGGCCCCTGGCCGCCACTGGTGACAGGATCGCGGCCACCCCGATTGAGGAG
The DNA here is from genome assembly GCA_902805995.1 of uncultured Rubellimicrobium sp. Taxonomy (GTDB): domain Bacteria; phylum Pseudomonadota; class Alphaproteobacteria; order Rhodobacterales; family Rhodobacteraceae; genus Rubellimicrobium. Next base: position 6,872 of record CADCUU010000433.1, on the reverse strand, counting down.
CCTTGTCATGCCTGCCGCCACGTCCAGGAAACGCGCCGTGGTCATGGCCTGCGATGCGGGATACCTGCCCTATGCCCTGACGCTCGCACGAGCCGTGCATCTGGCGCATCCCGAGCGTGGCTTCGACATCCTGCTCGCCTCCGGGGAGGATCTGAGCCTTCCGCCCGGGCTCGCGGAACTGGGGGTCAGGACCGTCAGGATCGGTCCGAACCCGTTTGAGGACAGTCCGAACCAGGGAAGGCATGGGGCGGCGGCCTATCTGCGGCTTCTGTTGCCGGACCTTCTGGCGGCGGAATACGACCGGCTCCTTTACCTCGACAGCGATATCCTCTGCACGGGGATGGGGCTCGACCGGCTCCTCAATGCAGGAATGGAGGGGCGCTGGATCGGGGCGGTGAGGGACAACATTCAGTGGCGCACCCCGAACCGGCGGCTTCCCGAATTCACGGCGCTGGGCCGGCCCGCGCGGCCCTACTTCAACAGCGGGGTGCTGCTGATCGACGTGGACGCCTGGAGGGGGGCAGAGGTGCTCGACCGGGCTCTCGCGCTGCTGAAGGCCTCTCCGCAGGCGGTCCCGCGGCACGACCAGTCACTCCTCAATTTGCTCGCGGATGGGGGCTGGGCCGAGATGAGCCCGGTCTGGAACTGGCAGTACACGTGGTCATCGCGCTTCTTTGCGGACCTCGCCGAGCCGCGGCTCGTGCACTTCATCGGGCCGCGCAAGCCCTGGACAGCCGGGGGGGCGGAGCTGCCGCTGCGCTTCCGCCAGCCATTCGCCGCGATGCTGGCCGAGCATTTCCCGGACCGCGCCGCCCCGGACCTGTATCCGCTCGCGTGGCCCGAAGGGCTCAGGCGGTCGCTGTTGAAGCACTGGACCGCCGCGCCCGCGATGGAGCGGTATCTTCGCCGCTTTCCCGACCCATTTCGGCTGGTCCCGGCGGCCTGAGGCTCACTCCCGCCAGTGCGTCGCGACCCAGGGCGCGGGCAGGCTGTAATGGCGCAAGTGCTTCCAGAGGCCTTCGCGCCGATCGCCCTGCAGGCCCGCCGCGAGATGACCCAAAGGCCCGCGCACGGGCGCGTCCTCGCGCCAGCGGCCCGCGATGGCGTCAGGGGGGTTCAGCGGCCCCGGGAAGATCACCACGCGGGTGTCGTGCGGCAAGCGCGGCGGCGCGAGGTAGTTCATAGGGAAGGTCCGCACGCAATGCATTCGGAAATGCCGCACCCAGCCCTTGGGCCAGAAGGACACGCCGCCGGGGGCGTTGCGCGTGACGAAGCGCTGCTCGAACCGGTAGGTGTCGGCGATGCCCTGCGGGTCGGCCAGGAACATTTCGCGCAGGGGGGCGAGCTTGCCCACCGGGAAGCGGAAGAGGGAGGTCTGGCCAAGTTTCTCGAGCGGCGTGTTCGGGTTGCGCGCGAGGATCACGTCATCGGGCGAGCCCTGCTCGAAGAAGCCGTCGAGCGGCCCAGTGACCACGAGGTCGAGGTCCATGAAGAGCACCGGCCCCTCGATCCCGAGGTCGGGCCGCCACAGGCGCGACTTGCCCCAGATGCCCTTGGTGTTCCGCGGCAACTCGCAGCCCAGGTCGGGAAGCGGCAGGCACGTGACCTCCGGCCGGATACCCGCGGGGTCATCGGTCAGGCAGAAGAACCGGAACGGCCCCGTCGTGTGGCGCGCACACATGCCGTAGAGCCGGTCGAGGTAGTCGGGCCCGTATTTGGTGCCCCAGCGGATCGTGAGGAACTGCTTTTCCATGCCATGACCCATAGAGGCTGCCCCGGGCTTGACAACCCCGGCCGGAGGGGTCAGTAGGCGCGCCTGGTGTTGGTGGCCCCCGCAAGGGGACGCCTGTCGCCCCGTCAGGGGAAAGGACAACGCCCTTCAACCCGGCCCAAAAGGCCATAGAAGGAGATCAGCCGTGACGAAACGCACCGCTGCCAAGTATAAGCTCGACCGCCGCATGGGCGAGAACGTCTTCGGACGTCCCAAGTCGCCCGTGAACAAGCGCGAATACGGCCCCGGCCAGCACGGCCAACGCCGCAAGAACAAGCTGTCCGACTTCGGCACCCAGCTCCGCGCCAAGCAGAAGCTGAAGGGCTACTACGGCGACCTGACCGAGAAGCAGTTCAAGCGCATCTACGCCGAAGCCGCCCGCGTGAAGGGTGACACCGGCGAGAACCTCGTGGGCTTCCTCGAGCGTCGCCTCGATGCCGTGGTCTACCGCGCCAAGTTCGTGCCCACCATCTGGGCCGCCCGCCAGTTCGTGAACCACGCCCACGTGCTGGTGAACGGCAAGTCGGTGAACATCCCCTCCTACCGCGTGAAGGAAGGCGACGTCATCGAGGTCCGCGCGAAGTCCAAGCAGCTCGGCCTGATCCAGGAGGCCATCCAGCTGACCGAGCGTGACGTGCCCGACTACATCGAGGTCGATCACTCCAAGCTGGTCGCGACCTTCGTGCGCCAGCCGACGCTGGCCGACGTGCCCTACCCGGTGATCATGCAGCCGTCGCTCGTCGTGGAATTCTACGCCAAGAACGGCTGATCGACGCCCTAGTGTTGGCATCAGGGGCCTGCCGCGAAGGGATCGCGGCAGGCCCTTTCCGTTTGGCGCGGCTTTGGGTCGAGTCCGCGGGAGAGACCAGCTAAGAGCGGGCAGGGGCACGGGAATCGGAGCCCCGGCAAGGAAAAAGGAGCCCAGCCATGGTCGAGACAGCCCCCCGGGGCCGCCGCGCGCCGTCCTACCCCGTCCATGGACGGATCGAGGGATCGGTGGTGATCATCGGCTTCGGCTCCATCGGCATGGGGACGCTCCCGCTGATCGAGAGGCATTTCGAGTTCGATGCCACGAGGCTCACGGTCATCGACCCCGATCCCGACATGGGCAACTGGCTCCGGCAGCACCGGGTCAACCACATCGAGGTCGGCCTGACCCGCGACAATTACCGCGAGGTACTTGGCGGGATCTTTGGCGACGGGGGCGGATTCTGCGTGAACGTGTCCGTGGACGTGTCCTCCCTCGACGTCATGAAGTTCTGCCGGGAGATCGGGGTCCTTTACATCGACACCGTCGTGGAGCCCTGGTCCGGCTTCTACTTCGAGACGCCGGACAACGCGGCGCGGACGAACTACGCGCTCCGCCAAGCTGTCCGGGACGAGGCCGCGCGCAATCCCGGAGGGCCCACGGCGGTGAGCTGCTGCGGTGCCAATCCCGGCATGGTGTCGTGGTTCGTCAAGGACGCGCTCCTGACGCTCGCCCGCGACACAGGGCGCGGCGACGTCGCGGCGCCCACGTCGCGCGAGGGCTGGGCGCGGCTGATGCAGTCCCTGGGTGTCAAGGGCCTCCACATCGCCGAACGGGACACGCAGGTCCGTCCGAGGCCGCGGCCGCGGGGCACCTTCGTCAACACCTGGTCGGTGGAGGGCTTCATTGCCGAAGGGCTCCAGCCGGCCGAGATGGGGTGGGGCACCTTCGAGCCCTGGTTCCCCGAGAACGCTCATGGCTTCGAGGAAGGCTGCCGGTCCGCCATCTGGCTGGAACGGCCGGGCGCGATCACCCGCGTCCATAGCTGGTGCCCGACGCCGGGGCCGCAGTTCGGCTTCCTTGTCACCCATAACGAGGCCATCAGCATCTCGGATTACTACACCGTGGGCGACCCCGCTGCGCCGGAGTTCCGGCCGACCTGCCACTACGCCTACCGCCCCTGCGACGAGGCCGTGCTGTCGCTGGAGGAGATGTTCGGGCAGGGCCGCAAGCAGGAGCGGCAGGAGATCCTGACCGCCGACGAGATCACCGAAGGCGGGGACGAATTGGGCGTCCTCCTGTTCGGCCATGAGAGGAACGCGCTCTGGTACGGATCGCGGCTGTCGAACGCCGAGGCGCGCAGGCTCGCGCCCCTGCAGAACGCGACAGGGCTTCAGGTATCGTCGGCGATCATCGCGGGCATGGTCTGGGCGCTGGAGAACCCGCGCGCGGGGATCGTGGAAACGGACGAGATCGACCATGCGCGCTGCCTGGAGATCCAGAAGCCCTACCTCGGCCCGCTGGAGGCGCATTACACCGACTGGACGCCCCTCACCAACCGGTGGGAGCTGTTCCCGGAGGAGGACGATGCGAACGAGCCCTGGGCCTTCCGCAACGTGCTCGCGACCTGAGGGGGAGGGTCAGACCTCCGCGAGGATGCGGTCCAGGCGGTCGTCGCCCCGGACATAGCCCTCGCGCGGGTCGAAGAAGGTACGGTCCGTGACCTCCAACTCCTCCATGTCGTCTGCGTAGAAGCTGCGCCAGCCCTTGCGGGCCTGCCACCCCATCAGCCGAAGCCGCCCGCCGTCAAGACCGAGACGGTAGGGCTCCACGATGCGGTGCTCGCCGTGGTAGCGGAATTCCAGGATGCGGCGTTCGCTGATGGCCCGGGCCAGAAGCTTTTCGGACATAGGCACCTCCCGCAGGGGAAACCGCGCAGGCGATGGGCTGTTCCCCGAAAGAGCGGCGGAACTGTACGGTCCGCTGTGCCGCATGGCCCCGGGCGGGCCGTTCCGCCCAGGGCCGCCGACCTCAGAGGAGGAAGTCGCTTTCACCAAGGCCCGCGCGGACCAGGATCTCCATCTCGGCCGAAGCGTCGGTGTCGAGGTTCACCTGCACCATGAGGTAACCGGCTTGGACGTTCGCGTTCGTGGCCCGGACTTGGTAGGCGGCCGTGAACGAGGAGCCGCCGATCCAGTCGAGGATGCCCGTCGTGTCGCTGCCATAAGCGCCACGTAGGTCGATCTTGTCGCCCTGCGCACGGCTGAAGTCTTGGACCGAATCGAGGTAGGCGGTCGTGTTGACGCTGCTGGCGTTCGACTCCCCGTTAACGAAGCGGAAGTAGTCGGCGCCTGCGCCGCCCGTGAGGATATCGACGCCCGCGCCGCCGATCAGCAGGTCGCTGCCGCTGCCGCCCACGAGCCCGTCGTTGCCCGACTCTCCATACAGACGGTCGTTATCGAGGCCGCCGCGGAGGACGTCGTTGCCAAAGCCGCCGAACAGGAGGTCGTTGCCAGAGTCGCCCATTATGTCGTCACTGCCCGAGCCGCCCGACAGGATGTCGGCGCCTGTCCCGCCCAGGGCGATGTCGTTGCCGCCGAGAAGCTGGATGCTGTCATTGCCGCCATTCGCGCGGACTTCGTCGGCGAGTTCCGATGTCTGGCCCACGTTTCTGGCATCGGACAGATCATAGGTCCGTGCACTGCCCGGCTGATAGGCCGACTCGGGGCTGGCGGAGAACCGGAACTGGTAGGACCCCGTTTGGGGACCGTTCGAGGAAGTGTCGCGCTGCCAGTTGAAGTTGCCGGTGTATTCGTTGTCGGCGTGGCGGATCGCGACATAGTACTGGCCCGTCTGAGTGGGCGAGAATCTTTCGAGCAGCACATCGCTGCCCGTCCCGTCGATCGTCCTCACCAAACGGCCGGCCTGATCGATGATGTCGATCTGCAGGTTCAACTGGGCGTTGTCGGTGTCGAAGTCGTACTGCTGGCCTTGGACCAGTGTAACGGCAAAAACATCTACTCCGCCGCCGGTCGAGATGGACTGGGCGGGCGAGACGGCGTTGAACCAGCCCGGGCGGATGGAGTTCTCCGGGATGCCGCCAGGGGTGAGATTCGCCCGCTCGAGCTGGACGGCGGTCGAGGGGTAGCTCGTATCGAAATCGAAGCGCGTAGCCATGATGATCTCCGTTACCGGGGTGTGGACTGCATATGGGGGAGGCCCCGCCAAAATGAAAAAGCGTGGCCGTGCAGGCCGTCGGCACGGCGCTGCTAGCCGATAACAGGCCGGGAACCGAGGCTGGAACGCCGTATCTTGACGGGCCGGCGGAATAGCGTCGCGTCGTGGGTGCAAAACCTTGGCCGCGATCCCGAGGGCGAGGGGAGAGAGGCTCCTAAACCGGTCCTCGCGGGGCATGTGGACTTGCCGCACGGAGGTCGCGGACTCATCTGCCATCGATGGATGCAAGGAAAGGGACGCGCGATGAAGGTGGCGGTGTTCGGGGCCAGGGGCCGGACTGGGCGGCTCGTGGTCGAGGAACTGCGGCGCGCGGGGTACGAGGTGGTGGCCGCCAGCCGGACGGGCGAGCTCGTCGTACCAGGCGTCGACGCGGCGCAGGCCGACCCGGCGGCGGGGCAGGGGGTCGCTGTGGCGACTTAGGGCTGCGACGCCGTCGTCAACGCCATGGCGAGCGGCAAGGGCAATCCGTCCTGCTCGGCGCTCGCCCGCGCGCTGCGGGACCGGGCGGGGCTGCGCTATGTCAGCGTGGGCGGGGCGGCGGTGGACGTGCCCGGCGACCAGAAGGGAGTGCCCGACCGGATCGTGTCCTGGATGAACCGGACCTTTGCCCCGGACCTCGTCCTGGACCGTCAGGCGGAGCTGGATGTCCTGGGCGCCTCAGGCCTTCGCTGGACGATGCTGCGGCCCCCGCGCCTCAGGGATGGGGCGGCGAAGGGATCGGTGCGGGTATCCTACGAGCGCCCGCCCTCAATGCAGGTCACGCGGGCGGATCTTGCGCGCAAGGTGGTCGAAGCCCTGGCGGACGATAGCTTGGTAGGCCGCGCCCCTTTCGTGAGCAACTGACATGGCCGAGCTGATCTATGGATTCGACCCCCTCTGCGGCTGGTGCTACGGCATCGTCCCGGCGATGCGCCGCGTGGCGCAGGATCATCCCGACATCCCCATCCACCTCGTGATGGGGGGCCTCATGAGCGGCGACAGCGTGGGGCCCTATGCCCAGATGCAGGAGTACATCCGCGGCGCCGTGGAGCATCTGCGGGAGGTCACCGGACGCGCGCCGTCCGAGGCGTTCTTCAAGCTCATTGCGACTCCGGGAGTGGAGGGGAACAGCGGGCC
>CADCUU010000432.1 GCA_902805995.1 uncultured Rubellimicrobium sp. | reverse complement strand
TCTTCACCTCGCAGGCCTTTGCTCGGGCGCTTGAGGGCAGGGCTGGCGCCATTGTCAACATCGCCTCGCTCCTCTCCTTTCAGGGTGGCATCCGCGTGCCCTCCTACACCGCCTCGAAACATGGTGTCGCGGGGCTGACCAAGATCCTGGCCAATGAATGGGCTTCCAAAGGTGTCAACGTGAACGCCATCGCACCTGGCTACATCGCCACCAATAACACCGAGGCTCTGCGCGCCGACCCCGATCGGAACAGGGCCATCCTCGATCGCATCCCCGCGGGGCGCTGGGGCGATCCCCAGGACATCGCGGAGACGGCCGTGTTCCTCTGCTCTCCGGCCGCAGGCTACATCAACGGCGCGGTGCTGAACGTGGATGGAGGCTGGCTTGCCCGCTGACCTCCCCCGCCTGACCCGCGACCGACCTGCGCCGCCTGCCGGCGTCGTGCATCTGGGCGTTGGGGCCTTCTTCAAGGCCTTTGGCGCGATCTGGCTCGAGGATGCGATGGCAACCTCCGGCGGCAACTGGGGCGTGGTGGGCGTGAGCCTCCGACGCCCGGACGAGCGGGATAAGCTCGCCTCCCAGGGCTACGCGTACCAGGCGGTCGAACTCGGCCCCGAAGGGAGGCAGGTCCGTAAGGTGCAGGTCCTGCGCGACATCCTTGTCGCGCCCGAAGACGCAGGGGCGGTGCTGTCCGCAATGGCCGACCCCTCGATCCGCATCGTCAGCCTGACCGTGACCGAGAAGGGATACACTCATTCGCCCGCGACCGGTCGGCTCGACTTCGGGCATCCCGACGTCGTCCACGATCTTGCGCGCCCCGAGGAGCCGCGCTCCACGGTCGGCTTCCTTGTCCGTGCCCTGGATCGCCGGCGGCAAGCGGGCGCGCGACCCTTCACCGTGCTCTGCTGCGACAACCTGCCCTCCAATGGGCGAATGCTGCGCGGTCTGGTGCTGGAATTCGCCGAACGCGTCGCGCCCGACCTCGCCGCCTGGATCGCCGCCGAGGCGCGCTTCCCGTCGACCATGGTGGACCGGATCGTGCCCGCAACCACGCCGGCCGACATCGACGACCTAGCCAGGGAAACGGGTCAGCTGGACGAAGGCCCCGTGTTCCATGAGCCGTTTCGCCAATGGGCCATAGAGGACGACTTCGTCGACGGCGCCCGGCCCGACTTCGAGGCCGCGGGCGCGCAGCTCACCTCGGAGGTGGAGCCATTCGAGCTGATGAAGCTCCGCTGCCTCAACGGCACCCATTCGGCCCTGGCTTACCTGGGCTATCTGGCGGGTCACGAGACGGTGGCCCAAGCGATCGCAGATCCGGTCCTTGGGGCCTTCGTGGACCGGCTCTGGCATACAGAGATCGTGCCATCCCTTGCGCCGCCCCACGGAGTCGACCTGCTGGCCTACACCGCCGCGCTCCGGACCCGTTATATCAATCCGGCGATCCGGCACCGCACGTGGCAGATCGCGATGGACGGCAGCCAAAAGCTGCCACAGCGCATCTTGGGCACCGCGGCCGACAATCTCGCAGCCGAGCGCCCCGTGACGTGCCTCGCCACCGTAGTCGCGGCTTGGATGCGTTACGTGGGTGGAACGGACGAGGCGGGCCGGGCGATCGACGTCCGCGACCCGCTGGCCGGTCGGCTCCGGACATTGTCGGAGGGGGCCGAAAGTGCCGAGGCGCGGGCTGACGCGCTCCTGTCCGTTCGGGAGATCTTTCCCGAGACGCTGGCCACCGATCGCAGGTTCCGTGATCAGGTCGCCCGCAGCCTGGCATCGCTGGAGAACCGGGGCGTACAGTCCACTCTGGAGACGTTCCAATGATTGAATGCTGGCGCTGGTTCGGTCCCGCCGACCCGATCCGACCCGCCGATATTGCCCAGACCGGGGCTGTCGGAGTCGTGAGCGCTCTCCATGACATCCCCTATGGCGAAGTCTGGTCGCCCGAAGTCATCGCCCGGCGGCAGTCCGAGGTGGCCGAGGGACCCGGCCTCAACTGGGAGGTCGTCGAAAGCCTTCCGGTCCACGAGGACATCAAGCGCGGCGAGGGCGACCTGTCGGGCCTCTTCGCGAACTACCGTCAGTCGCTCGCCAATCTCGCGGCGGCAGGCATCCGGACGGTTTGCTACAATTTCATGCCGCTGATCGACTGGACGCGCACGGATCTTGCCGCGCCGCTCCCCCGTGGGGGGACGGCGCTACGATTTGAGGCTACGAAGATGGCTGCGCTCGATATCCATATGCTGGGCCGCACGGGAGCCGAATCCGACTGGCCCGAAGGCGTTCGCGCCCGGGCCCGGGCTTGGTTCGACGCGGCCAGCCCGGGCGAACGGGACACGCTGATGGCCGCGGTCATGGCGGGCCTGCCCG
>CADCUU010000431.1 GCA_902805995.1 uncultured Rubellimicrobium sp. | reverse complement strand
AGGCCCGACCTCGATGCCGCGGGCCACCATCTTGAGAAGCCCTCGGCAGGCGCCCGCGGTTTCCGCGTTCGCAAACACCAGCGCGTTCGCTCGTCCTGTGAGGGCCCCGTCAGGGAAGAGCCGCTCGCGCAGGTCAGGGTCGAGGGCCGCCTCCACTGTCATCTCGCCTTCGACCTCGAAGTCGAGCTCGCCCTTGTGCAGGAGCGCCAGAGCCTCCCGCAGGGTCCGCGCAGCGCGGCCATCCTGGTTGCCGAACATGGAGGCGGCACAGAGCGCCACCTTGGGCTCCAGCCCGAAGCGGCGGATGTGCCGGCTTGTGTGGAGAACCGTTTCCGCAATCTGTTCCGGGGTGGGCTCGAGATGCACCTGGGTGTCGGCCAGGAACAAGGGCTCCTGCTCCAGGATCAGGAGCGACAAGGCCCCGATGGCGCGATGCCGCTCGTCGCCCAGGATCTGCTCGAGATAGCGCAGGTGCCAGTGGTACTCACCCAGGAGGCCGCAGATCAGGCTGTCGGCCTCGCCCCGGCGCACCATCAGGGCAGCGATGGCGGTGGTGTTGGTGCGCATCACGGTGCGCGCGAGGTCCGGGCTCACGCCTTGCCGCCGAGTGATGCGCTGGTACTCGGTCCAGTAGTCGTGAAAGCGCGGATCGCTCTCAGGGTTGACCACCTCCACGTGCTCGCCGGGCACGAGGCTCAGCCCTTCGCGCTCGGCTCGCAGGCTGATGACCTCGGGCCGGCCTACCAGCACAGGAATGATCCCGGCCTCCTCGCGCAGGCTCTGGACCGTGCGCAGCACCCGCTCGTCCTCGCCTTCGGCAAAGACCACCCGGCGCGCCGAGGCCCGCGCCGTCGCGAACACGCCCCGCATGATGCCGAAGGTACGGAACACCTGGCCTTGAAGGCGCGCCTCGTAGGCCGCGAGGTCCAACTCCCGAGTCGCCACCCCGCTTTCCATGGCCGCCCGGGCCACGGCCGAGGCAATCGTGGGCAAAAGACGCGGGTCGAAGGGCTTGGGGATCAGGTAGTCGGGCCCAAAGGCCAGCCGCTCGCCCTGGTAGGCGGCCCCGAGCTCGGCAGGGGCTGCGGTGCGCGCGAGGCTCGCGATGGCCTCCACGCAGGCGATCTTCATGGCGTCGTTGATCTGCGTGGCGCCCACGTCCAGGGCGCCGCGGAAGATGAACGGAAAGCACAGGACGTTGTTGACCTGGTTGGGGAAGTCCGACCGGCCCGTCGCGATCAGAGCATCCGGTGCGCCCCGCCGCGCCTCCTCGGGCATGATCTCGGGCGTGGGGTTGGCGAGCGCAAAGATGATCGGGCGCTGGGCCATGCGCGCCACCATCTCGGGCGTGAGCAGTCCCGGGCCGGAGACGCCCAGGAACAGGTCGGCGCCCTCAAGCGCCTCCTCGATGGTGCGGAGCGGCGTGGCTTGCGCGAACTCAGCCTTCTCGGGCGAGAGGTCGTTGCGGCTCTTGTGGACCACGCCCTTGCTGTCGAGCATGAGGATGTGCTCGTGGCGGACACCCATGACCATCAGCATCTTGAGGCAGGCGATGCCTGCGGCCCCTGCCCCCAGCGCCACGACGCGGATCTCCTCCCAGCGCTTGCCCGCAAGCCGGAGCGCGTTCGAGGCTGCGGCCGCCGCCACAATGGCCGTGCCGTGCTGGTCGTCGTGGAAGACGGGGATGCCCATGCGCTCGCGGCAGATCCGTTCCACCACAAAGCACTCGGGCGCCTTGATGTCCTCGAGGTTGATGGCCCCGAAGGTGGGCTCGAGGGCACAGACGATCTCGGCGAGCCGCTCGGGGTCGCTCTCGTTGACCTCGATGTCGATGCAGTCCACGCCCGCGAACTTCTTGAAGAGCACCGCCTTGCCCTCCATCACGGGCTTGGAGGCGAGCGCCCCGATGTTGCCCAGGCCCAGCACCGCCGTGCCGTTCGAGACCACCGCAACGAGGTTGCCCCGGGCCGTGTAGCGGGCCGCGCAGGCCGGGTCCTTCTCGATCTCCAGACAGGCCTCCGCTACGCCGGGCGAGTACGCGAGCGACAGGTCGCGGCCCGTGGTCATGGGCTTGGTGGCCCGGATCTCAAGCTTCCCCGGCCGGGGAAACTCGTGGTAGTCGAGCGCCGCCTGGCGGAGCGGATCGATGTTGGGCTGGTCCTTGGGCACGGGTGTCCTCCCTACGCTTCAGTCGTGAGCCCCTCAAAGGGGTCTTGGCCCTCTGACCTAGAAGGCCCGCGGCTAGTCCCCAGCCCTGTCGACTGCTGACGCGGCGCTCTCCTGCTTCACCAGCTTTCAGCATGGGCCGACCCACAGCCGCAGCAGACCTCACGATAGACATTGTCCCTGGTGCTGCGGGAGGCTCGGATAGCGT
>CADCUU010000430.1 GCA_902805995.1 uncultured Rubellimicrobium sp. | reverse complement strand
CTTCACCACAAAGGCCGCGGGCCAAGGGACGGGCCTGGGGCTCGCTCAGGTGCATGGCTTCGTGATCGGCGCGGGCGGGGCGGTCGATCTGGCCAGCGTTCCGGGGCAGGGCACGACCGTGTCGCTCTACCTCCCCCGCTCACCCATCCAGCCCGCGGGGCCGGAGATCACCGCCGTCGTCGCGGCGGAGCTTCACGGGCGGGCCACGGTACTTCTGGTGGACGACGACGATCAGGTCCGGCCCGTGACCGCGGCCTACCTGCGCGACCTGGGCTACTCCGTGGTGGAGGCCGGGAGCGCGGCCGTGGCCCTCGCTCTCGTGCAGATCCATCGGCCCGACCTCCTCGTCACGGACGTGGTCATGCCGGGCGTCGATGGCCCGAGCCTTGCCCGCGCCCTGCGGGCGGAGCGGCCCGACCTGCCGGTCCTGTTCATCACGGGCTTCGCCGCCGGGCATGTCCTGACCGGCGAGACGGTGGTGGCCAAGCCTTTCACCGGCTTCGAACTCGCGCTCCATGTCCTCGAAGGTCTGGGCCGCATCCCGCTGGGGGCCGCCCGGCGCCTGAACGCCGCCCCACCCGAGCCGCAGAGGCTCCTCGCGCGGCTCACCTCTCCGGAGCTTCGGGCAGCCTACCTGCGCTGGTCCGGGAGCCTGGGGCATCGCCGCCTTCCCGACCTGCCGTCCTTCGACACCCGCGGGCTCGCGACCGCGAACATGATGATGCTCCGCCCCGAGGGCGTGGGCGACGGCATGACCTTTCGCGTCGACACGCTGGGCGATGCGCTGGCCGAACGCCTGGGCCGTCCCCCCAAGGGCGCGACGATCACGCCCCGGGACGAGGAGCTTCTGGGCTCCATGGGCGCGGCCTACCGACGCTGCCTGTCCTCGCTCGCGCCGACCTACGACTGGGCGCAGGTCCTGCTTGATGGGCGTCCGGTCCGTGCCGAGAGGCTGGTGCTGCCGTTCTCGGCGGATGGGGCGCATGTCACGCATCTCGTGGGCTTCGTCCTGATCAGGGACCCACACTGACGTCGGCCTGTCCGGGGTCGCCTCAGGTTTCCTCGATGAACCAGTCGCCGGGCTTGCCGGACGGGGTCACCGGCAGGGCCGTCCCCAGGGTGATGGCGCGTGGCCGTTCCGGTGCGGTCAGCCGTTTGCGGGTCCAGTCCTCCAAGGCGTCGTGCAACGCCTCGGGCTCCACCCCCTCCCGCGCGACGACGAAGGCCTTGAGCCAGTCCCCTTCGTCCGGGCGCATGAGGCGGACCCGCGCCTCGGCGACCCCCGGATGGGCGAGAAGGACGGCCCGCACCCGTTCGGGATGGACGTTGACGTCCGCGACCTGCACCGCCCCGTCCCGCCGGCCCACCGGGCGCAGGAGGTCCGGCCCGAGCCACTCCACATGGTCAGGGATCTCCGCCGTCAGCGCCGCGCCATCAGCTTCCCGGCAAAGCTGCTCACCGTCCCGCCTCCAGTAGGGCAGCAGGCGGAAGGGCTCCCGCTCGTCGTGGCGCAGGGCGATGCCGCCCGTCTCCGTCGCGCCGTAAATTTCCAAGAGCCCAAGGCCCCCGGCTCGCAGCGCGGCAAAAGTCTCGACCGGGCAGGGCGCGCCCGAGGTCACGCCCATCACACCCTCGGGCCAGACCCGCCCGGCCATGGCGGTCCAGGCGGGCGGGGTGGCCACGACCAGATCCCCGGGCTGCACCAGGGCGGGCAGGGTCCCGGGCCTTTGGTCGCGAAGGTCGATCACCGAAACGCCCAAGCGCCGGGGCAGCAGGACCGTGTGCAGGGCCCCATAGATCGCCTGCGCCGGGACGAGCGACAAGATGCGCCGCGTTCCCGGGGCAAGCGAGGCCAGATGATCCACCTCCTGCCAGAGGAGCCTCAGGTCATGCCGCACCGCCTTGGGCCGCCCGGTGCTGCCGGAGGTCAGAAAGGTGATCGCCCCACCGGCCCGGGGGAGAAGGCGTCGGACTTCAGTGGCGACATGGCCCAGGGTGTCGGCGGTCAGGAGCGCGTCGGGCGCATCCGGCAGGTCGAGGGCCTGGGCCACCGCCTCTGCCAGCCGCAGCCGTTCGAGGGAGTCCGCCCCGAGCCCCCCGTCCCCTAGAGGCAGGCCGGGGTCCCAGACGATGCGGGAGGCCGCGCGGCCCGGCCGCATCCGTCCCAGTTCGGCGGCCAGCAGGTCGCCCAGGAGGCGGTCGAAGTCAGGCGACTGCCACCACTCGTCCCTGTAGCCAGGGACCGCGCGCGTCGTGCTGGTCATGCGCCCGCCCGGGCCGTTGTCAGGGCCAGCGTAGGTGGGACCCATGTGCCGGACACAAGGAGACAGGCAGTCCGGGCCCGACCGGGGCCGTGTCGGACGAGCCAGTCACCGC
>CADCUU010000429.1 GCA_902805995.1 uncultured Rubellimicrobium sp. | reverse complement strand
GAGGTTCCAGCCGTAGCTGTCGGACGCCGCCAAGAGGATGCGGAAGCCCTGCGCGTAGGCCACGATCCGCCCGGCGAGGAGCGCGCCTTCCAGGTCATCCTCGGACAGGTCCACACTGGTGCGCTGGGTGCCTAGGATGCCCTCGCCCGCGACGCGCGTCCCCTTCTCGGCCGACCAGCCGCGCGCGCCGACCGCCGCCTCGATCGTGGAGGCCGACTGGCCCAGCGCCAGCGCCTCCACCACCGTCCAGCGGCCCGTGCCCTTCTGCCCCGCCTGATCGAGGATCACGTCCACGACCGGCCCGCCCGTCGCGGGGTCCACGGCGCGCAGCACGGCGGCGGATATCTCCACGAGGTAGCTTTTCAGCCGCCCTTCGTCCCAGCGGGCGAAGAGGTCGCCGATGGCGCCGGGCTCGCGCCCCATGCCGTGCCGCAGCAGCCCGTAGGTTTCGGCGATGAGCTGCATGTCGGCGTATTCGATGCCGTTATGCACCGTCTTGACGAAGTGGCCCGCGCCATCAGGACCCATCAGGCCAGCGCAGGGCTCGCCCTGATACTTGGCGGCGATGGCCTCGAAGACGGGGGCGAGATGGGCCCAGGCCTCGGGGCGGCCGCCGGCCATGATCGCGGGGCCATGGCGCGCGCCCTCCTCCCCGCCGGACACGCCGACGCCGAGATAGGTCAGGCCCCGCGCCTCGATGTCGGCGGCGCGGCGGCGGGTGTCGTGGAAGTCGGCGTTGCCGCAATCCACGATCGTGTCGCCCGGTTGAAGGACAGGGAGCAGCGCATCGATGGCCTGATCAACCGCGGCGCCTGCATCCACCATCAGGATCACCGCGCGGGGGCCCGGCATCGCGGCGGCCATGGCGGCGAGGCTCTCGTGCCCGGTAGCGCGGGCTGCGAGGGGCCCCGCGCCGTCGAGGAAGGTCGGGACCTTGGCGGCGGTGCGGTTCGCCACATGCAGCGGAAAGCCACGCTCCAGGATGTTGAGCGCGAGCGCCGCCCCCATCGTCCCAAGCCCATAGAGCCCGAGGCTCGCCGTCATGTCCTGCATCGCGCCACTCTCCTCCGTGCGTCCCGCCACAGTAGCGGCCAATGCGGCGGGGGCAACCGGAGCGTGGCTCGGAGGACGCAGGCTTGTTCCGCTGGGTCACGGATAACATGCGTGAATTGTCAGGCGGCGGCAGGCACCCTACCTATTGGACAACCCCCACGATCGGCCCGGCAAGGAGGCCCATGTCGCTCATGCCCACCGGCCTCTCGCCGGACCAGACCCCTCGACTCCATACCGAGCCGCGTTTCGTGCAGCTCGCTGCCCTGTGCTGGCGCAAGGGCAAGGATGGGCCGGAGGTTCTTCTGGTCACGTCCTCCTCCGGGCGGTGGATCCTGCCCAAGGGCTGGCCCATCGAGGGTAAGAGCCCGGCCCAGGCTGCCCTGACGGAGGCCTGGGAGGAGGGCGGCGTGCGGCGGGGCAAGGCCGCGCGCAAGCCGCTGGGCGCCTACATGGCCCTGAAGCGGACGGCGCAGGGTGACGACCTGCCCTGCCTGCACCGTGTCTATGCCATCAAGGTCCGCGACCTGGCCGACGACTTTCCCGAGGCGCATCGCCGGGACCGGGTCTGGGTCAGCCCCGCCCAGGCTGCCCGGATGGTGGACGAGGACGGCCTTCGGGACATCCTGCGCAACTTCTGATCCCGGCCGGTCGGCCCCACGCCGGGCTTGCGGGCGGCCCGCTTGCGTTCTTAATGGGCGCGGGGATCTGGGGGACAGGATGCGCGACGACGACCCCTTCGGGGACGAGGCTGACGGACCCACAGGTTCTTCTCGCCGGAGGCCACGCTCGCGGTTGAGGCCGTCGCGTCCGCGCAAGCCGCGCTCCCGCCGGAAGCTAGCCCAGATCCTGGAGGAATTGGCTGCCGACACCACACGGGTCCGGATCTCCATCGCCGACCTGATGGAGGCAATGCGGGGGCGGGCCTTCGGGGCGCTGCTCCTGGTCTTTGCGTTCCCCAATGCGCTGCCGGCGATTCCGGGCACGTCGTCGATCCTGGGCATGCCGCTTCTGTTCATCTCCGCCCAGATGATGCTGGGGATGCCGGTCTGGCTGCCCAAGGTGATCGCGCTGCGGTCCATGTCGCGCGACGACTTTTCCAACCTCGTGGAGCGGGTGAATCCCTGGCTGGACTGGGCCGACGGCTTCACCGCGCCGCGCCTGAGCCTCTTGGGGGAGCCCGCGGTTCAGCGGGTGATCGGGGGATTCTGCCTGATCCTGTCCATCGTCCTCGTGCTGCCGGTGCCGCTGGGCAACATGCTTCCGGGCATCGCGCTCTGCCTCATCGCGCTCGGGGTGCTGGAGAAGGACGGCCTCTGGATCGCCGGG
>CADCUU010000428.1 GCA_902805995.1 uncultured Rubellimicrobium sp. | reverse complement strand
AAGCAACGGCGGATCGACGAGGAGGACGCCTATGCCCTCCTCCGCCGAACGGCCATGAACCGAAACCGCCGGATCGCGGACGTGGCCCAGGGTCTTCTCGACGCGGCCGACCTGCTGGGAGGAGAGCCCTGATGCACCGGATCGCTGCGGGCTTCATGCCGCTCCTCGACAGCGCGCTGCTGATCGCCGCTCAGGCTAAGGGCTTTGCATTGGCCGAAGGCGTGGAGCTTGCGCTGTTGCGCGAGACATCCTGGGCCAATATCCGCGACCGCATGGCAGTCGGGCATGTTCAGGTGGCGCATATGCTCGGGCCCATGCCCATCGCCTGCAACCTTGGGCTCACGCCGCTCGCGGCACCCATGGTGGTGCCCATGGCGCTGGGCCTGGGCGGGAATGCCGTCACGATGTCGCGGGGGCTCTGGGACCGCATGAAGGCGGAGGGCGCGGGCCCCGGGCTCGACCCCAACGTGGCAGGGGCTGCGCTGCGGGCCGTGGTCACGCAGCGGCGCGCGACCGGGGCCGAGCTCCTGCGCTTTGCCATCGTGCACCCGCATTCCGGGCACAACTACGAACTGCGCTACTGGCTCGCGGCCTGCGGGATCGCGCCGGACCGCGACGTGGCGACCGTGGTGCTTCCGCCCTCCTTCATGCCGGACGCCTTGGCCGCCGGGACCATCGACGGATTCTGCGCCGGGGAGCCCTGGAACAGCGCCGCCGTCCTTCGCGGGATCGGGCGCATCGCCACGGTCAAGGCCGCCATCTGGCGCCAGAGCCCCGAGAAGGTCCTCGGCGTCGATGCTGCCTGGGCCGAGCGCGAGCCCGAGGCGCTTGATGCGCTGCTGCGGGCGCTGCACCGGGCGGCCCAATGGTGCGGCGCGCCGGAGAACCGGGCGGAACTGACGACGCTCCTGGCCGGGCCAGCGTATCTGGGTTGCCCGGAGGACTGGCTGCTGCCCGGCCTGTCAGGGGACCTGCCACTTGGCGACGACGAACGGGCGACGGTGCCTGACTTCTTCGTCCCCCATGCCCACGCGGCGACCTTTCCGTGGAAAAGCCACGCGCTCTGGTTCTACAGCCAGATGGTCCGATGGGATCAGACGGCCCACACGACGGGGGCGGTCGACATCGCGCGGGGCACTTACCGGCCCGACCTCTGGCGCCGGGCGCTGGGCCCTCTCGGCGTGGCCCAGCCTGCCGCAAACGCCAAGGTCGAAGGCGCACTGACCCGTCCGACGCCTGTGGGCTCCGCCGGGGCGAGCCTTGTCCTCGGCCCCGACGGCTTCTTCGACGGGGCGCGGTTCGACCCTGATTCGCTCGACGACTACATCGAATCCCAGCGCCCTTCGCGGACCGCCTAGCGAGCGGGAGAACTCCGCCCAAGCCTGAGGCAGTCGTCAAACCGCCCCATGCCGCAGCGCCGCACAGGGCCGATTGCCCGATCCTTAGGCAGGTTATGTACGGAAAAAACATGAAGGATCAAAGACTTTCAGGGTTGCCGGACCGATCCGTCGGCGCTAGCCCTTAAGTCACATCCTCCACACTCGGCACCCAACGACGGGTGCCTGGCAACGCCGCCGGTTGGAAGCTCGCGTGGACCCTTTGGGGGCGGCGCGGCTGTCCGACGGCGGCTTTTTCCGTTCCCCCCAACCCGCGCGGCTCCCTCGCGCCAAAGGAGATGCCATGTCCGCTGCCCCGACGACGCACGACCCCGGATCGCCCACGCGGGCGCTGGCCATGTCCACCATTGCCTTCACCACCTGCTTCGCGGTCTGGACGATCTTCTCCATCATCGGCGTGAAGATAAAGGACGAGCTCGGCCTGTCGGAAACCGCCTTCGGCCTCCTGATCGGCCTGCCGGTACTGTCGGGCTCTCTCGTCCGCCTCGTGCTGGGGATCTGGACGGACCGCTTCGGCGGGCGGCTGGTCTATACAGCGACGATGCTGCTCGCGGCGGTGGCCACGTTCCTGCTCTCCTACGCCCAAACCTACAACCAGATGCTGCTGGCGGGCCTGGGCGTGGGCCTTGCGGGCGGGTCTTTCGCCGTAGGCGTGGCCTATGTCTCGCGCTTCTACCCGGCCGGAAAGCAGGGCACGGCGCTCGGCATCTTCGGCGTGGGCAATGTCGGCGCGGCGGTGACGAAGTTCGTCGCGCCCTTCGTGCTGATCGCCTGGGGCTGGGAGCATGTCGCCATGGTCTGGGCCACGGTGCTGGCCCTGGTCGCGGTCGTCTTCTGGTTCACCACCACCGACGACCCGGTGATCCGCGCCCGCCGCCAGGGCCAGGCCGCGCCCGCCCGCCCCTTCCTCAAGGAGTTCGAGCCCCTCCGTGACATCCGCGTCTGGCGCTTCTCCCTCTACTACTTCTTCACCTTCGGCGCCTTCGTG
>CADCUU010000427.1 GCA_902805995.1 uncultured Rubellimicrobium sp. | reverse complement strand
GGGTCGGTAATCCGGGTCGCCCGCGTTCTGGCGGTCCACCACGCCGGCCATGCGGCGCATCGCGGCCATGACGCGGGGCTCGTCCACGACCTCGTGATGCAGCCAGTTGGCCAGCGCCTGGGAGGAGATGCGGCACGTCGCGCGGTCCTCCATCAATCCCACGTCATGGATATCGGGCACCTTGGAGCAGCCGACCCCGGCGTCGATCCAGCGCACCACATACCCCAGGATGCCCTGGACGTTGTTGTCGACCTCGGCCTGCACCTCCGCCTCGGACAGGTTGCGCCCCGCGAGGACCGGAATGGTGAGCAGCTCGCGCAACGTCCCACGCGCGCCCGCAGCGGCGATCTCCTCTTGCCGGGCTGCGACGTCGATCAGGTGGTAATGCGTGGCATGCAGCACCGCCGCCGTGGGCGACGGCACCCAGGCGCAGTTCGCCCCGGCCTTGGGATGCGCGGCCTTCTCGCGCAGCATGGCGGCCATCCGGTCGGGCATGGCCCACATGCCCTTGCCGATCTGCGCCCGGCCCCGCAGCCCGCAGGCGAGCCCGATATCCACGTTCCGCTCCTCGTAGGACCGGATCCAGGGCTGCGCCTTCATGTCCCCCTTGGGAACCATGGGCCCGGCCTCCATGGAGGTGTGGATCTCGTCTCCCGTCCGGTCGAGGAAGCCCGTGTTGATGAAGGCCACACGCTCCTTCGCGGCGCGGATGCATTCCCGGAGGTTGGCCGAGGTGCGCCGCTCCTCGTCCATGATGCCGAGCTTCACGGTCAGGCGCGGCAGCCCCAGCACCTGCTCCACCCGGTCGAATATCTCGCAGGCGAAGGCCACTTCCTCGGGCCCGTGCATCTTGGGCTTCACGACATAGACGGAGCCCGTGGCCGTGTTCGCCGCCCCCCCGGCCGCGCGAAGGTCGTGGATCGCGCAAAGCACCGTGATCATCGCGTCGAGCAACCCCTCGAACGCCTCCTGCCCGTCGCGGTCGAGCACGGCGGGCGTGGTCATCAGGTGCCCCACGTTCCGCACGAGCATCAGGGACCGCGTCCGCACCCGGACGGGCCGGCCATCCGCCCCAGCATATTCGGCAAAGGGCGGGTTCATGCGGCGGGTCATCCTCTGCCCGCCCTTCTCGAAGCTGTCCTGGAGGTCGCCGCGCATCAGGCCCAGCCAGTTGCCATAGGCCAAGACCTTGTCCTCGGCATCCACGGTCGCAACCGAATCCTCGCAATCCATGATGGTGGACAGCGCCGCCTCGACCCAAACATCGGAAATGCCCGCAGGGTCGGCCGACCCAATGGGGGTGGAGCGGTCGAGCAGGATCTCGATATGCAGCCCGTTCGCGCGCAACAGGATGGCCCCGGGCTCGTCCGCGTCGCCCTGATGGCCCACGAACTGCACCGGATCGGCCAGCCTCGCCTGCGGCGCGAGCGACAGCGCCTCCCCGCCGGAGGTCCAGGCGACCAGCGCTCCGCCCTCCACCGCGAGCCCCCGCACTTCCGACCAGGACGCCCCATCGAGCGGCACCGCGCGGTCGAGATGCGCCTTGGCCCAGGCCACAACCCGCGCCCCGCGCCCGGCATCGTAAGCTCCTCGTGGAGCCACGTCGCCCAGCGCATCCGTCCCGTAGAGCGCGTCGTAGAGCGACCCCCACCGCGCATTCGCCGCATTCAGGGCAAAGCGCGCATTGGTCACCGGCACCACGAGCTGCGGACCGGCCAGACGCGCGAATTCCGGGTCCGTGGGCGGCGTCTCGATTACAAAGTCGGGCCCTTCCTCCACGAGGTAGCCGATCTCGCGCAGGAAGGTCTCGTAGTCCTCCGGGTCGTGCTCGGCCCCGCCCTGGGCGATGTGCCAGTCGTCGATCTGGCTCTGAAGCTGCTCGCGCCGCGCCAGCAGCGCCCGGTTGCGGGGGCCCAGCTCGTGGATCAGCGCCGACAGCCCGTCCCAGAAGTCCTGCTCCGCCACTCCGGTGCCGGGCAGCGCCCGCGACTCCAGAAAGCGCGCCAGCACTTCGGCCACCTGAAGGCCCGAACGTTCCACGCGCTGCGCCATCGAGCACTCCCAACCCTGTCTCACAGCGAAAGGGGTAGATCAGGAGGGCCCGACCCGCAACCGGGCAGGCACATGGTTAGCCATCAGCCTAAGTTTCCCCTTGACCGAATCGGCTCGACGCTATTACTTAGCCACATGCCTAACCAACCGGAGCTCGACGCCCTCTTCCAGTCCCTCGCCGACCCGACCCGGCGCGCCATCCTCGCACGGCTTGCCCATGGGCCCGCGACCGTCACCGACCTCGCCGCGCCCTTCGACATGGCGCTCCCGTCGTTTCTCCAGCACCTCCGCAAGCTCGAGGACGGTGGCCTGATCGAGACGACCAAGCAGGGC
>CADCUU010000426.1 GCA_902805995.1 uncultured Rubellimicrobium sp. | reverse complement strand
TGTTCTCCCATGTGGGTGGCTTCGGGCTCGCGGCGCTTGCGGGCGGGGCGGAGCAGGCGGTTTGCGTGGATGCCTCGGCGGCGGCGCTGGCGCTGGTCCGGGGCGGGGCGGAGGCGATGGGGATGGGCGAGCGAGTTTCCACGCGGCAGGGCGACGCGTTTGACGTGCTGGAGGCGCTCGGGGCCGAGGGAGAGCGGTTCGATTTCGTGGTGTGCGATCCGCCGGCTTTTGCGCCGTCCAAGAACGCGCTCGATGCGGGGCTGCGGGCTTATGAGCGGATCGCGAAGCTTGCGGCGCCGCTCGTGAAGGACGGCGGGTATCTCGGGCTCTGCTCCTGCTCCCATGCGGCGGACTTGCAGAAGTTCCGGGCGGCCTCGGCGCGGGGAATCGGGAAGGCGGGGCGGCGGGGGCAGCTTGTCCATACCGGCTTTGCGGGGCCGGACCATCCGATGCTGCCGCAACTTGCGGAGTCGGGCTACCTCAAGTCTCTGTTCTTCCGGCTTTGAAGCGGCTCCGGGTCCTTCTTGATGCAAATGTCCTGTATCCGACAGTGATGCGGGAAGTGCTGATGGGTGCGGCAGCCGAGGAGCTGTTCCTGCCTTTTTGGTCCTAACGCATCCTTGAGGAATGGGCGCGGGCGGCGGCGCGGCTCGGCGCCGAGGGGGAGGCCTTTGCCCGGGGCGAGATCGCGGCGCTGATGGCGCGCTGGCCGGGGGCGATGGTGCGCGTGCCGGAGGGGCTTGAGCGGCGGCTCTGGTCGCCGGACCCGAACGACGTGCATGTGCTGGCGGCGGCGGTGGCGGGGTCGGCGGATGCGATCCTGACGATGAACGCGAAGGATTTCCCGCGCGGGATGCTGGCCGAGGAAGGGCTGTTGCGGTTGGACCCGGATCAGTTCCTCCGGGGACTTGCCGAGGGGGCGCCGGAGGTGATGGCGCGGGTCGTGGGAGCCTCGGTCGCGGAGGCCACGCGGCTGTCGGGCGAGGAGTGGACGGTGCGGACGCTGCTGAAGAAGGCGCGGCTGCCGGGGCTCGCCAAGACGCTTGGGCGGCTCAGCGCGTAAGGATCAGCTCGCCCTCGGCGATCTCCAGCCGCGAGAAGTTGTGCAGATAGCTCATCCCCAGGAGGGAGCCGTCGAGTTCGCCGTCCGTGACCACCGCGTGGACGTCGCGGTCCACGATCTGTTCGAGCGCGACCTCGTCCAGGGTCACGCGGGCGGTGCGGACCGTGCCGTTGGCGGTGCCGGCCATGCCGAGATAGGCGAGATCCTCGGGCCGGATGCCTATGGCTCGGGCGTCGTCGCGGGAGAGGACGAGGTCGGTCGCGCCGGTGTCCACGGTGAAGACGACGGGCACGTCGTTGATCCTGAGCGTCAGGTAGTAGTGGCCGTTGACGGCGCGGGGGACGGTCACGGCCTGACCTTCGGGCGTCAGGAGCGCTTGCTGCGTCGGGATCATGGCCGACCGGATTTCGGGCCAGAGGCCGTAGACGGCAATCGTGCCGAGGAAGATCAGCGCCCAGATCGCGGCCTGGGTGAGGACCTGGCCCATCCGACCGCGCGAGGCGAGGAGGTAGCTCCCCCCGATCAGGAGAAGCAGGAGGCCCAGATAAAGGAGGCTGCCGTAATCGTCGGGGGTCATGTGCAAGATATGGAGGCCGTCGGGCTATCGGGAAAGGGGCTTGTTGGGGGCGGCTGTGGCTTTCGCGGGGTGTGGGGGAAGGTTTCGGAAAACGATGAAATCCCGCGGGGCCTCCGGTGTCTGCGAGCCGGGCGCACTTTGGCGCGGGCGAGACGTTTCCCGGACCGCCTCTTCGGCGGGCTTGAGTCTATGGAGGACGCGGGGAGGATCTCCCGGCCCGGTATGTGGCCGCTTGGCGTTCGCGGTGTTGCGGGCCCCGTCAAATGGGGCGGCTCTGCATGATGGCTCCTGTCTCCCGGGGACCTCGGGCCAGCCCTCCTGCACCCGTGGTCGGGGTGGTCTGGGGAGAACGGGGGCGAGGGCGGTCCGGTGGTCTGATTTGTGGCGGGTGGGATCAGGATGCCGGAGCGGGGTTAACGAGGTCTTACCCCGGCGAACGCTGCTCCGGGGGGTCACGCAACACATGGAGGGCGGTCCGGAGTGTTGTGAGACGACAAGGCGAGGCTTGTCGTAAGATGGCCGGGGATGGGCCGCAGTGCGATCAGACAGCCCCGGCGGCGAGGTTGCGGACCGCGCGGGCGAGGGTCTCGGTCTTGTCGCCGGAGACGCGGGGGACGATCCGCCAGCGGGCGTTCACAAAGCAGAAGAGCGAAAAGCCGAGGAGGCCCAGGCAGACGATCGTGACGAGGATCCGTCCATAGGCCTGGTTGCCGAGCCAGTCGAAGGCGCCTGCCATCCCGCCGGCCTGCGAGGGGTCGGAGCGGAGGGCCGCCAGCAGGAAGAGGAGGCCGATCACGGCGATGACGACGCCGTTCGCAGCCTCTCCGAACCGGAGCGCGTTACGCCAGCGGGTGGTCTGGGGGGAGGCGGCGAGGTAGTTTTCGTAGCCCGCGGTCCAGCCTTCGATGATGTATTTCGCGCCCGCCCCGATAATGGCGAGGCCCGCGAGGCCCACGAGCCAGCGGCCGCCCGGCCAGCCCATGACGGTGCCCACGCCTTCGCGGATGCGGGATTCGCCTTCGGAGCCGCCCGAGGAGATCAGGAGGGACAGGGCGGCGAAGGCGAGCGCGAGATGGGTGAGGCCGCTGACGGCCATGCCGATACGGGCGACGATGCCCTTGGCCTCCGTCCCGTGGGCGTCGAGGTCGAGGAGGGCCGCGATCAGCCGCCAGATCGCGTAGGCGAGGAGGCCCAGCGCGATCAGGCCGAGGAGGATGTCGCCGCCTGTCGTGGTTTCCAGCCGGGCAAGGGCGGAGTTCGTGGCCTGCGCCTCTCCTCCACGCGAGATGGCCCATAGGGAGAAGCCTGCGACCACGAGGTAGGTGAGGCCACGGCCGGCATAGCCCGCTCGCATCACGGGGACCGTCCAGGACAGGGCATCGTCGCGCATCGTGATCACCTCCGCGAGAGCAACGAGGGTGGGTGCGCGCGGTTCCCCGGAGACCGGCCTTCGCTATTCGGCAGCGATGCGGATCACGGGCTCCATGCTTCGCAGGACGTCGTCGGGGAGGTGGCACTTGACCTGATGGCCGGGGCCGAGTTCACGCATTGGCGGTACCTCCGTCTCGCACAGGGTGCCGGGGACCTGGGCCTTCCGGGGGCAGCGGGTCTGGAAAGGGCAGCCGGGCGGCGGGTTCATGGCGGAGGGGATCTCACCCTCCAGCACGATATGGGTCTTCTGGACGCGGGTGTCGGCGATGGGGACGGCGGAGAGAAGCGCCTCGGTATAGGGGTGGTAGGGCGGCGCGAAGACCTGGTCGGTGGTGCCGATCTCCACCACGTGGCCGAGATACATGACCATAACGCGATCAGAGAGATAGCGGACGATGCTCAGGTCATGGCTGATGAAGAGGAGGGTCGTGCGCTCCTTGCGCTGGATGTCCATCAGAAGCTCGGTCACGGCGGCCTGGACGGAGACGTCGAGGGCGGAGACGGGCTCGTCGGCGATGACGACCTTGGCCCCGCCGGCGAAGGCGCGGGCGATGCCGACGCGCTGCTTCTGCCCGCCGGAGAGCTGGCGCGGCATCCGGTCGGCGAAGGCGCGGGGGAGCTTCACGAGGTCGAGGAGCTGGAGCATCCGGTCGCGCCGTTCGGCATCCGAAGCGCCGATCTGGAACACTTCCAAGGCGCGGATGATCTGGCGGCCCACGGTCATGGACGGGTTCAGAGTGTCGAAGGGGTTCTGGAACACCATCTGGACGGAGGAGACGGTGTCGGCGTTCCGCTTCTCGATCGGGGTGTTCTGAATGTTCTCGTCGAAGAGCATGATGTTGCCGCTCGTCGCCGTCTCCAGCCCCATGAGGACCTTGGCGAAGGTGGACTTGCCGCAGCCGGATTCGCCCACGATGGCGAGGGTTTCGCCCTCGCGCGCCTCGAAGGTCAGGGTCTCGTTGGCCTTGACGACCTTGGTGTTGCCGCCGCCGAAGGCACCGCCGCCAACGGAGTAGTATTTGCGCAGGTCGTCCATCCGCAGGACGACGCGGCCGGGTTCGGCGCGTTCCTTGACGACGGCAGCCGCGGGCGGGGTGTCCCAGTCGATCTCCCTCAGCCGCAGGCAGCGGCTGTCGTGGCGGTCGCCAGCCTCCACCGGGAACATCGGGATGGCCTGGGCGTCGCAGCGGCCCTTCTGGAAGTAGTCGCAGCGGGGGCCGAAGTTGCAGCCCGGGGGACGTTCATGCGGCAGGGGAAAGTTGCCCGGTATGCTCTTGAGAGGGCGGGAGTTCTTGTCGGCGCCGGGGAGCGGGATCGAGCGGAAGAGCGCCTGGGTGTAGGGGTGGCGCATCTCGTCGAAGACGTCCTCGATGCGGCCACGCTCCACCGCTTCGCCGGAATACATGACGCAGATGCGGTCGCAGGTTTCCAGCACGAGGCCGAGGTTGTGCGAGATGAACAGCATCGAGGTGCCGTACTTGCGCCCTAGATCCTTGACGAGCTGGACGACCGCGGCCTCCACCGTCACGTCGAGGGCGGTCGTGGGCTCGTCAAGGATGAGGAGAGAGGGGCGCGACATGAGCGCCATCGCGATGACGATGCGCTGCTGCTGGCCGCCGGAGAGCTGGTGGGGGTAGGCGTCGAGGATGCGTTCGGGGTCGGGAAGCTTGACGTCGCGGACGACCTCCAGCGCGCGGGTGCGGGCTTCCTCGCGGCTCGCGCCCTGGTGGATCATCGGGACCTCCATCAGCTGGCGGCCGATGGGCATGGCGGGGTTCAGGGAGGCCATTGGCTCCTGGTAGATCATGGCGATCTCGGAGCCGCGGATCTCTCGCAGTTCCTTGGGGGTCATCTTGGCGAGGTCGCGGCCCTTGAAGCGGATGGAGCCGCCGGTGACGCGGCCGTTGACGCCGAGGTCCTGCATGACGCCCAGCGCGACCGTGGACTTGCCGCAGCCGGATTCGCCCACGAGGCCCACGGCCTCTCCCGGCATCACGGAGCAGGAGAAGGACATGACGGCGGGGATTTCGCGGGTGCGCGTGAAGAAGGAGATGGAGAGGTCGTCTATCTCCAGGATGGGCTGGGCGTTGGTGCGGCCGACGAGGGCGGCGGCGGATTCCATGGTCCCGAGAGGGGCCGCGAAGGAGGCGGGGCCGGAGAAGGGGGCGGCGTCGGACATGGGGTTCAGTCCCTCAGGCTTTCCTCGCGCAGCCCGTCTGCGAGGAGGTTGAGGCCCAGGACGAGGCTTAGAAGGGCCACGGCGGGGACCAGGGCGGGATGGGGGAAGACGGACAGGAGCTGCCGGCCCGCGTTGATCGTGGAGCCCCAGTCGGGGCTGTCGGGCGGAAGACCCAGGCCGAAGAAGCCGAGCGTGCCCAGAAGGATCGTCGTGTAGCCGATGCGCAGGCAGAAATCGACGATGAGGGGGCCGCGCGCGTTGGGGAGGATCTCCCACAGCATGATGTACCACGGGACCTCGCCCCGGGTCTGGGCGGCGGCGACATAGTCGCGCGTCTTGATGTCCATGGCGAGGCCCCGGACGATGCGGAACACCGTGGGGGCGTTCACGAAGACGACCGAGACGAAGACCACGAGGAGGCCCGAGGGCACGTCGAAGAGGTCGAGCGGGCCCATGAAGTTCACGGGCGTGCTTGTCTGGCTGATGAGGGACAGGTAGAGCCAGCCCAGGGCCGCGCCGGAGACGGCGACCATGGGCACGGCCTTTTGGCGCTGGGTGTGGAAGCGCGACCAGAGGAGCACCGCGACGAAGACGATGGGGAAGAGGAAGAGGCCCACGGCCATGAAGCTCGGGATGCCGGTCTGGACGATCTCGGGCGTCACCAGGAGGTAGAAGAGGAGGATGACGGGGAAGGCGAGGATGAGGTTGGCGATGAAGCTCAGCAGGGTGTCGAGCTTGCCGCCGTAGTAGCCGGCGGGGAGGCCCAGCGTGATGCCGACCATGAAGGAGAAGAGCGTGGCGAGAGGGGCGATCTGGACGACGATCCAGCTTCCGTGGACCACGCGGGAGAAGACGTCGCGGGCAAGGTTGTCGCCGCCCAGGAGGTAGTGGGAGCCGGGGCCTAGCACTTCGGCGCCGGGGACGGGGATGCCGGGGACCTTGTTCTTGAGGCCGGAGACGGCGGCGAGAGGGTCATGGGTGGCGATGAGGCCGAGGCCGCCGGTGAAGAAAGCCGTGTAGACCCAGAACAGCACAAGCCCGAAGCCCAGCATGCCCACGGGGGAGTCGAAGAGCTTGCCGTAGAGGCCGAGGCGGCGCTTGAAGGTGATGGAGAGGGCGAAGGTCAGGGCGAGCGCGATCCAGACGGGGAGGAAGCGGCGGATGACGGCACCCACGATCCCGGCCTCGCCCCAGGGGAGGAGGAGCCCGCCCGCGAGGTAGGCAAGCAGCACGAGGAGGAGGAGCGCGCCCGTGGCCTTGAGCGCGAGGTCGGCGTAGACGCGGGGCCCTGTGCGAATTGAGAGCGTGCCGTCGCCGTTCACCAGCATCTCGGGCGCGCGGAAGAGGAGGCCCGCGACAAGGTTCATCACCAGCGCCACGCCGAAGGCCGCGGCGGAGGCCCAGAGGACGGGGTTCAGCCAGTTGCCGAGCGAGCCGGTCCAGGTGAGGGGATCCATGCGGGACCTTTCTCTCAGGCGAGCCGGATGCGGGGGTTCAGATAGGCGTACCCCACGTCCGAGATGAGTTGCGTGAGCAGCACCACGATGACCGACACGACCGAGACGCCGAGCAGAAGCTCGATGTCGTTGTTGCCCGCGGCCTCCACCAGCGTCCAGCCGAAGCCCTTGTAGTTGAAGAGCGCCTCCACGATCACGACGCCGTTCAGGAGCCAGGGGATCTGGAGCATGATGACGGTGAACGGGGCGATGAGCGCGTTGCGGAGCGCGTGGCGCAGCACGACCTGCGTGAAGCTCACCCCCTTGAGGCGGGCGGTGCGGATGTACTGGGCTGTCATGACCTCGGCCATGGAGGCGCGCGTCATGCGGGCGACGTATCCCATCGCGTAAAGCGCGATGGTCAGGACGGGCAGGGTGAAGTTCACCCAGGTCGCGTCCTCCATGGCGGACGTCGCCGAGCCGTTGAACCATTTGAGGCCCACGGCCGAGGAGGTGAAGACGGCGATGAACACGACGCCCGAGACGTATTCGGGGGTGGCGGTCGTCACGATGGCCCCGGTGG
Source organism: uncultured Rubellimicrobium sp. (assembly GCA_902805995.1). Lineage (GTDB taxonomy): Bacteria > Pseudomonadota > Alphaproteobacteria > Rhodobacterales > Rhodobacteraceae > Rubellimicrobium. Next base: position 4,094 of record CADCUU010000426.1, on the reverse strand, counting down.
AGAGGATGCGGTCGGTGCGCGATCCTTCCTTCATCCCGGCTAGGACGCCCAGGATCAGGGAGCCGGGGACCATGACGACGAGGACCCAGAACATGAGCTTGGCGGTGAGGCCCAGGCCGCGGGCCACGACGTCGATGACCTCGGCCCGGAAGACGCGGCTATAGCCCCAGTCGCCCTGGAGGACGCCGCAGTATTGGGGCGCGAGGGCGGGATCGGTGCCGGATGCGATGCAGCGGCCGCGGACGGTGCCGTCCTCGTCCGTGTAGGTCCAACCGGGCAGGACGCCGAGCCATTCGCCGTAGCGCAGGAGGATCGGGCCGCCGAAGCCGTTCTTGTCGAGCCAGGAGACCACCTCCTCGTCGGAGATGCGGGCGCCGGCCTCGCTCTTGGCGATCTTTTCGAGGTTGGGGGCGAGGTTGGTGAGCCAGAAGACCAGGAAGGTCAGGCAAAGCGCCGTGACCAGCAAGGTCAGGGTGCGGCGGGCCAGGAACTTCAGCAAGGGACCCTCCCGTCAGCAGTCCGTGGGTGGGGCGGCGCTTGTGGCGCGCCGCCCTGTTGGTGTGGCGCCGGTCAGGCGGCGGGCTCGATCCACCACTTGTAGTGGTGATGCTCGAAGGTCGGGTGCATCTCGGCGCCGCCGACCTGGGGGGTGGTGTGGCGGTAGAGCGAGCGCCAGTAGGGCTGGATGAGGACCCCTTCGTCGAGCATGATCTGCTCGATCCGGGCCATCACCTCGCGGCGTGCCTCGGCGTCGTTGATGGCATTGGCTTCGGCCAGGGACGCGTCGAAGTCGGGGTTGGAGAAGGCTGTCTCGTTCCAGGCGACGCCCGACTTGTAGGCGAGGTTCAGGATCTGCACGCCGAGCGGGCGCATGTTCCACTCGGTGGCCGAGAACGGGTACTTGGTCCAGTCGTTCCAGAAGGTGGAGCCGGGGAGGACCGTCCGCTTGACGTTGATGCCGGCGTCGCGCAGCTGGGCGGCCACCGCGTCGCAGGTCGCGGCCTGCCACTGGTCGTCGACGGAAATCAGCTCGAACTCGGTGTCGCCGTGGCCGGCGGCATCGAGCAGGGCCTTGGCGGCGGCCGGATCGGGCGCCTCGTTGATGCCGGGGGCGTATTCTGGGTGGATCGGGCAGACGTGGTGGTTCTCGGCCACGACGCCCTGGCCGTTGTAGCCCAGTTCGAGCACGACGTTGTTGTCCACGGCCATCTGGAGGGCGTTGCGGACGTCGCGGTTGCTGTAGGGTTCCGCCAGCTGGTTGAAGCGGACGGCGATGGTCGCGGCGGTGATCGCCTCGGACTTGGTCCAGCCCAGCGAATCGTAGATGTCGATGAAGTCGCCGGTGGTCTGGTAGAGGGCGTCGATCTCACCCGATTCGGCGCCCGCGAGGACGGCGGCGGGATCGGTGCCGTAGTCGATGTATTCGATCCGGTCGAGGTAGGGGCCGCCGATGACCTCCGTGCCCCACCAGGTGTGGTCGGGGTTGCGGATCAGGACGCCCTTGACGCCGGTCTCGTAGGATTCGGGCAGGTAGGGTCCGGTGCCGATCGGGACGGTGGTCGGGTCCTCGTTGTTGTAGCTCTGGTGGACGACGGCGGCGGGGTAGTCGGCCATGTTCACGACCGTCGCGATGTCGGGGGTCGACAGGCGGAGGACGACGGTCATCGGGTCCACGACCTCGATCGCGTCGGGGCGGGCCTGGTTGGTGCCTTCGAGGTCGCGCAGCGGGTCGAAGCGCGCGGCCATGGAGTTGCCCTCCACCGTGCCGTCGGCCCAGCGGCGGATGTTGTGGGCGACATCCTCGGCGGTGAAGTCGTCGCCGTTGTTCCATTTCACGCCCGGGCGGACGCGCAGGGTCCATTCGGTCGCGTCGGCGTTGGCTTCCCACGACTCGAGGAGCCGGCCTTCGAGCGTGCCGTCGGCCTGGTATTCGACCATGTATTCGAGCCAGCCGCGGCAGAAGTTCGCGTGCTCGGACCAGTCCCAGGTCCGGGGCTCCTTCATGGCGCGGGTTTCCATGCTCATCCGCAGGGTGCCGCCCTGGACGGGGGTGCGGGCCTCCTGGGCGCGGGCAGGCGCGGCGCCGATGAGGCTGTAGGCCGCGGCGGCCGACACGCCGAGCGCGGTCGTGCGGGTCAGGAACTCGCGCCGGGACAGGGTGCCCGAGCGGACCTCCTGGGCGTAGCCGATCGCCGCAGGATGCACGGCGCGCAGGTCTTTGGTGTGAAGCGTCATCGTTTCTCCCCTTGGGCCGCTTGTTCTGGTGTCGTCTGGCGGGGCGTTTGGACGCCCTCACGCGGCTAGCCAGCATTGGGCATGGTCGCGGGCCGCAGGTCAATGATCGGAATCGACACCCCTAGGCGTTGAAGCGACGGAATCAAGGGAGCGTTATCGGAATCCAGGCCCCCATTCGGGACCGGAACCAGGTGCGCTGACGCTTGGCATAAGCACGGGAGGCGGTGACGGCGCGGTCGCGTGCCTCCGATAGCGGCAGGTTGCCCAGGAGATGGGCGCGGAGTTCCTCGGCACCAAGGGCGCGGAAGGCGGGAGCCTCGGCGCGCCAGACGGGGAGGAGGGCGCGGGCTTCGTCGAGGGCGCCTTGGGCGAGCATGAGGTCGAATCGCTGCTCGATCCGGGTGTTGAGCCAGGGGACCTCGGGGCGCAGGACGAGGGGGGTCGTCTCGGAGAGGGGCAGGAGCGGGGGCGGGGTGTCGGCCTGCCAGGCGGCGAGGGGTCGTCCGGTGGCGCGCTGCACCTCCCAGGCGCGCTGGACGCGGGCGCGGTTGCGCTGGTCGAGCGCCGAGCGGGTGGCGGGGTCGAGGTCGGCGAGGAGCGTGTCGAGGGGGAGGGCGTCGGCCTCCTCGCGGATTGCGGGCGGGGTGGCGGGGATCTCGGCCAGGCCTTCGGTCAGCGCGGAGAGGTAGAGGCCGGTGCCGCCGACGATGACGGGGCGGAGGGGGCCCGAAAGGATCGGGGCGAGGTCGCGCAGCCAGTGGCCTACGGAATAGGGCTGGTCCATGCCGACATGACCGAAAAGCGCGTGGGGAAGCTCGGCCTCCTCCTCCGCGCTCGGGCGGGCGGTGAGGGTGCGCCAGCCGTCGTAGACCTGTAGAGCGTCGGCGTTGACGACGATGCCTTCTCCCGCGCGCACGATGGCAGCCGCAAGCGCCGATTTGCCACTGGCGGTGGGGCCCGCGATCAGCACGGGCCGGTCGCGGGGAATCCTGTCGGGGTCCATGACCGCCTCCCATTGAAACCAACGGCTCTTTGCCGCATTGGTCCGCGCGACAAAAGCGGGAGGCGGGGATGGATACGGCTTACGACAAGAGCAAGGCCGGGGAGCCCTCGGCGCGACCGGCCTTCAAGCGCGTGATGCTCAAGATCTCGGGCGAGGCGCTGATGGGTGACCAGGGCTTTGGCCTGCATCCGCCGACCGTGCAGCGCATCGCGCAGGAGGTTCAGTCGGTCCGCGACCTGGGCGTCGAGATCTGCATGGTGATCGGCGGCGGCAACATCTTCCGGGGGCTTCAGGGCTCTGCCCAGGGGATGGAGCGGACGACCGCCGACTACATGGGGATGCTCGCCACGGTGATGAACGCGCTGGCGATGCAATCGGCGCTGGAGGATCTGGGCGTGTTCACGCGGGTGATCAGCGCGATCCCGATGGATCAGGTCTGCGAGCCCTATATCCGCCGCCGCGCCGTGCGGCACCTGGAGAAGAAGCGCGTCTGCATCTTTGCCGCCGGGACGGGCAACCCGTATTTCACGACCGACACGGCGGCGACGCTGCGCGCCTCCGAGATGAGCTGCGAGGCGATCTTCAAGGGGACCAAGGTGGACGGGGTCTATGACAAGGACCCGATGAAGCATCCCGACGCCAAGCGCTACGAGCGCGTGAGCTACAACGACGTGCTGACCAAGAACCTGGGCGTCATGGATGCCTCGGCCATTGCGCTGGCGCGGGACAACGACCTGCCGATCATCGTCTTCTCGCTCGACGAGCCCGGCGGGTTCCGGGGCATCCTTGCCGGGCGCGGGACCTACACGGTGGTCCAGGGCTAAGGGCCCCGGAACCATCGCAGGCCGCTGCCGTT
>CADCUU010000425.1 GCA_902805995.1 uncultured Rubellimicrobium sp. | reverse complement strand
ACGAAGCCCACGGTGCCGGACTCCGACGCCATGCCGGCAAGCATCCCCACGAGGTAGGAGCCCTCATGCTCGTTGAAGACGACGGAGCGGACGTTGGGCTGCTCCACCACGGCGTCCACGATGACGAAGGTCGTTTCCGGGTAGTCGGGCGCGATCTCGTTCAGGGGCGTGGCGGACATGAAGCCCACCATGATAATCGGGTTGTTGCCTTCCTCGGCGAAGCGGCGGATCGCCTGCTCGCGCTGGGGCTCGGCGGTCAACTCGAACTCGGCGTAGGTGTTGCCGGTTTCCTCGGCCCAGCGCTGGGCGCCGTTGAACGCGCTTTCGTTGAACGACTTGTCGAACTTGCCGCCCAGGTCGAAGATGATCGCCGGCTCGGCCGCGTCCTGCGCGAAGGCCCCGGAGGCCAGCATCGCGAGTGCGGAGGCGCCGAGGAGCGTGGAGAATTTCGTCATGTGGTCTCCCAGTGCTTTGTCGTTGGGGGTCGGACGCCCCCTGCATCGTGGCGCAGATGAAGCAATGCCCCTGCGGGAGGGTCAACCGGAATCTGGGTGAGCGGACCGTGAGTTGGCCGGAACGTCAGGGCAAATCGCGCGAAAGCACCAGGGCGGCGACGGCCGGGGCGTCCTTGCGCGCATAGTAGGCGCGGCGGCGAACGGCCTCCGCGTAGCCGTGGGCGGCGTAGAGGGCGCGGGCGGGGAGGTTGTCCTCGGCCACCTCCAAGAAGGCGCGGGTCGCGCCCTGGGCTTGGGCCTCTTCGTGGAAGCGGAGAAGGAGCGCCGACGCGAGGCCCTGACGTCGATGCACGGGATCGGTGGCCAGCGTCAGCACCTCCGCCTCGTCCAGCGTGACGCGACCGAGGAGGATCGCGCGGGCGTCGCCCAGCAGGAGCGTGCCGGGGAGGGACAGGAGCGAGGCGAACTCGGCGGCGCTCCAGGGCCGGTCCTGCGTGAAGGCTGCGGCGTGGAGGCGGGCGAGGTCGTCGGGAGTCATCCGGGGGCGGGGCTCATCCGGGAAGGATGATCGGCGCGGGGTCTCGCGGCGGGGCCGCGTCGGGCGCGCGCAGGTAGAGCGGAGCAGGGCGGGGGAGGTCCTGGCCCAGCCGCGTCAGGGCGATCCGGGCCACCCCCTCTGCCAGCGAGACGAGGGGGCGCGCCGCGACCCCTCCGGAGCGCTCTGCGAGATCCCCGGTGAAGTCGCCGATGACCGGCGTGCCGGGTGGGAGCGGCGGGACAGCGGCGTCGAGAGGCTGGAGCAGGGGGCCGAACGCGGCGGGGCCGAAGGCCTGGAGATAGACCTGCCCCAGCCGCGCATCCCGCGCCACGAGCGCCGCGTCCTGGCCCCAGGCCAAGGCGTCGAAGATGGTGACGCCAATGGCGGGCACCCCAAGGCCCAGGGACAGGCCCCTCGCGGCGGCCACGGCGATGCGGACGCCGGTAAAGTTGCCAGGACCTGTGCCCACGCCGAGCGCGCCCACGTCGCGCCATGCGACGCCCGCCTCGGCCAGCATCTCCTCCAGCATGGGCATAAGACGCTCGGCCTGACCGAGGGACATCGCCTCCTCACGGCTTGCAAGGACACGGTCCCCGGACAGCAAAGCGGCCGCGCAATGCGCGGCCGATGTGTCGAAGGCGAGGATCAGCGGGTCCACGACGTTCGGGTCAGTTGCCGACTGCGGATCACGCCGCGACGGGCCGCACCTCGGTCACCTCGGGGATGTAGTGCCGCAGCAGGTTCTCGATCCCCATCTTGAGCGTCAGGGTCGAGGACGGGCAGCCCGCGCAGGCGCCCTGCATATGGAGGTAGACGACCCCACGCTCGAAGCCGTGGAAGGTGATGTCGCCGCCGTCCTGCGCCACCGCCGGGCGGACCCGGGTGTCGAGGAGCTCCTTGATCTGCTCCACGATGGCGGCATCGGCACCGTCATGCGCGGCGTGACCGGAAGCAGCCTGCGCCTCTCCTCCGTCGACCATCACGGGGTCGCCGGACTGGAAGTGGTCCATCACCGCGCCGAGGACGGCGGGCTTGATGTGGTCCCATTCGACGGAGGCGTCCTTGGTCACGGTCACGAAGTCCGAGCCCAGGAACACGCCCGTCACGCCCGGCACGGCAAAGACGCGCCGCCCCAAGGGCGACTTGGCCGCAGCCTCGGCGTCGGGCAGGTCGGCGGTGCCGCGGCCCAGGACGGTTTCGCCGGGCAGGAACTTGAGCGTCGCCGGGTTGGGAGTGGATTCGGTCTGGATGAACATCGAAGGACCTCGCGGGTGAGGTAACCGATATGCGCCCCGAGGGCCCAAAGGTCAAGATTTGGAACGATTCTAAAATGTCGCGGGCGCGGCAGGGGTGGCGGGCCATTCGCGGGTCGGGCTCGCCGTCTCCCCAAGCACGACA
>CADCUU010000424.1 GCA_902805995.1 uncultured Rubellimicrobium sp. | reverse complement strand
CATTTCGCCGACGCCCTGAACCTCCTGCGCTCCGTCCGCCGGACCCTGAGCGACCTTCTCGACCGCGTGGGGGACGGCGAGTCCGGCCTCCTCAAGGAGGTCGGCCTCAAGCACTCTGAACTCGAATCCGCCCTCAAGCGCGCCTTCGAGGCCGAGGAGCGTTACAACGACTGGCACGCCAGGAATTCCGGCCTCCGCAACGCCGCCGAGATCGACTTCGGCGCCCTGCGCGAGGAGATCGCCTGCCGCCTCCAGACCCTGCGCGACTGCTGCGAGGGGGAGGGCTGACCCATGCGCACCACCTTCGAACAGCGCGCCCGACAGGAGCGCACTGCGAACCTGCCACCTGCGGGCGACCGGACGGCACCAAAACCGACCCCACCGGCAGCCCACGCCCCGGCCACAACCGCTCAACCGCAGGACGCGAAGGCATCCCCTCAGGTGCGGCCCACGCACGCGCAGCCCGCAGTTGCCACGCTAGTGACGCCCGACGCACCAGCGCCGGAACAAGCGCCTGCCAGTCCCTCAGTCCTCTTCAACAATAGGGGCCCAGACCGCACTCCCACCCATCCCGCCATCTTCCCCACCAAGGAGAGACCGACACCCCCCGCCACCCCCACCTTCGGCGCCCAGCTCCTCGCCACCCTCGACCCCGACCTCGTCCGCCTCATGCTGCAGGGCCTGACCGCGAACGAACTCCAGGGCCTGCCGTATTTCTTCCCGTTCTGGGCCCACCCCCACCAGCTTCCCCCCGGGGGCGACTGGCGCACCTGGGTGATCCTGGGCGGCCGCGGCGCGGGCAAGACGCGCGCGGGCTCCGAATGGGTCCGCGCCCAGGTCGAAGGGCCCCGCCCGCGCGATCCCGGCCGCGCCCGCCGCGTGGCCCTCCTCGCCGAAACCATCGATCAGGCGCGCGAGGTCATGGTCTTCGGCGATTCGGGCATCCTCGCCTGCTCGCCTCCCGACCGGCGCCCCCAGTGGATCGCCACCCGCAAGATGCTTCTCTGGCCGAACGGCGCGCAGGCCCAGCTCTTCTCCGCGAGCGAGCCCGAATCGCTCCGCGGCCCCCAGTTCGACTGCGCCTGGGCCGACGAGCTCGCCAAGTGGAAAAAGGCCGACGACGCTTGGGACATGCTCCAGTTCGGCCTGCGCCTCGGCGACAACCCCCGCTGCGTGGTGACGACCACCCCCCGCGACGTGCCGCTCCTCAAGACGCTCCTCGACGCCCCCACGACGCAAAGCACCCACGCCCCCACCCAGGCCAACCGCGCCCACTTGGCCCGCGGCTTCCTCGAGGAGATGGAGCGCCGCTACGCCGACACCCGCCTCGGCCGGCAGGAGCTGGAAGGTCTCCTCCTGGAGGACACCGAAGGCGCGCTCTGGACCCAAGACCTCATCGACGCCGCGCGCGAAGACTCGGCCCCGAAGCTCGACCGCGTCGTGGTCGCCGTGGACCCCGCCGTCTCCACCGGCAAGCGCTCCGACTCCACCGGCATCGTCGTCGTGGGCGCGATCACCCAGGGCCCCGTGAAGAACTGGCACGCCTTCGTCCTGGAGGACGCGACCGTCCAAGGCGCCTCCCCCGACGACTGGGGCCGCGCCGTGGTCCGCGCCGCCCGCCGCCACAACGCCTGCCGCGTGGTGGCCGAGGTCAACCAGGGCGGCGCCATGGTGGAGGCCGTGCTGCGCCAGATTGACCCGCTCCTCCCCGTCACCTCCGTCCGCGCGACCGAAGGCAAGGCCCTGCGCGCCGAGCCCGTGGCCGCCCTCTACGAACAGGGCCGCGTCCATCACCTGCGCGGCGCGAATCTGGCGGCGCTGGAGGATCAGATGACCCGCATGACTGTCTCGGGCTGGCGCGGCAGGGGCTCGCCCGACCGCCTCGACGCCCTCGTCTGGGCGTTGCACGACGCGATCCTCGCTCCGTCCGTTGCGTGGCGCGACCCCCGGATGCGGCAGCTCTGAGCCCAGCGAATCAGCCCCCCGCGCGGCGCTTGACGACCAAACCCCCGCAAAAGCAGCCACTTGGCTCGGGTGTTGCGTAACCCACCCCCCACCGTTCGGTGCTGTCAGAGATGATTAACCCTTATTGGGCATCTTCTCCCCAACGGCCCGCGTACTTCCCCGGAGACCCCCGATGTTCGACTTCCTCAGACGCCACACCGACCCGCCGCCCCCGACTGCCGAAGCAGCCGTGCCCGCCGCCGTCCCCGCGCCGGTGACGGAGACGAAGGCCTCTGCCGCGGGCAACCTCATTGCCTGGCCTGCCGCCACGGGCCGCGCCGCCCATGCGCCCCAAGGCACGGCCCAGCTCACCCAGGCCGGGTTCCTGCGCAATCCCGTGGGCTTCCGCGCCGTCCGGCTCATCGCCGAATCCGCCGCGGCGCTCCCC
>CADCUU010000423.1:2101-2392 GCA_902805995.1 uncultured Rubellimicrobium sp. | reverse complement strand
CTGCTGAACCCGCGCAAGAACAGCCGCACCAGCGCCGGCAGGCCTGCCCGTCGCCTCATCGGGCCTGCCACCGGCTCACCAGCAGGTGAACCCGCCGTCCACCGGCACCACGGCCCCGGTCATCAGGCTCGAAGCCTCCGAGGCGAGGAACAGGACCGCGCTCGCCACCTCGGGCGCAAGTCCCATGCGCCCCATCGGCGTGTCATGGAGCCAGACGGGGATGCGATCCTGGTTGAGCGGATTGGCCAGCACCATCGGCGTCTCGATATAGGTGGGCGCGACGGCGTTCAC
>CADCUU010000423.1:0-2039 GCA_902805995.1 uncultured Rubellimicrobium sp. | reverse complement strand
AGGTTGACGATGGCCCCCCGCCCCGCCCGGATCATGTGCCGCCCAAAGGCGCGGGAGCACCAGAAGACGCCATTCACATTGACGTCCATCATCCGGAGCCAGTCGGCGTCGCCCACCTCCTCCGAGGGGATGCCGCTCTGCCCGATGCCCGCGTTGTTGATGAGGATCGTTGCCGCTATGCCACGGGAGGCGAGATCATCGGCGATCTCGTCCATCCGGGCGGAGCGGGTCACGTCACCCACGAAGGCCTGCGCGTCGAAGCCCTTCCCGGTCAAATGGCGGGCCGCCTCGTCCGCCGCAGCCTGATCGGGCTCGATCACGACAAGGCGCGCCCCGGCCTCGCCCAGAGCTTCGGCGCAGGCGAGGCCGATGCCGCGCCCTCCACCGGTAATGACGGCCAGTTCGCCATCCAGCCTGAACCGCTCCTGATACATCGCAGACTCCCTCCAGGAATGACGCGCCGTCACGGGCGCACACTGCCGGGCGATCGCGCCGAACGCCAGAGCAGCGGAACGGGCCGCCGGCCCACGCTGTCCGTCGCCGGGAGGGTCGGATCGAACGGCCCGGCCCGATGCTCCTTGCAAGGGGCCGGTCCAATGACGGCAGGACCTTCCCATGCGCTCCGCCTCGGGCCTAAGGTGACGGCACAGCTTGGAATTCTGAGGGATGGAGATCCGATGATCATCGAACGCTTCCGCGCCGACGAAAAGGTCGCCCTGGTCACAGGAGGGACGCGCGGCATCGGCCTCGCCATCGCGCGCGCCCTGGCCGAGGCGGGCGCGCAAGTCATCATCTCCGCCCGCACCGATCCCGGCGGGTCGGAGAGCCTGCGCGCCGCAGGGCATGATGTAGAATATCGTCCGGCCGACCTTCTGGAGCACGGGGCCGCGGATACGCTGGTCCAGGGCGTCGTGCGCGACCAGGGGCGGCTCGACATCCTCGTGAACAATGCGGGCATCGCCGACCACGGCGCGACCGAGGATTTCGATGATGCCCGGCTCGACCGGCTGATGTCCGTGAACTTCGACGCGGTGTTCCGCGCCTGCCGCGCGGCCATCGTGCCGATGCGGACCCAGGGCGGCGGGGTCATGCTCAACATCGGCTCGATCTCGGGCTTCATCAGCAACATCCCGCAGAAGCAGTCCGCCTACAACGCTTCCAAAGCGGCGGTGCACATGCTCTCCAAGAGCCTCGCGAGCGACCTCGCCGCCGACAACATCCGGGTGAACGCCATCGCGCCGGGCTACATCATGACGGAGATGACGGCGGGCGGCTTCGCCAACCCCGACTGGGCGCCGGTCTGGACGGACATGACCCCGATGCGGCGCGCCGGAACCGCCGAGGAGGTCGCCGCCGCCGCCCTGTTCCTGTGCACCGATGCGTCAAGCTACGTCACCGGAAGCGTCCTGACCATCGACGGCGGCTATACCACGCGCTGAGCCGGGCCCTTCGTCTGGGGAGGCCTGCCAGGCTCACAACCCTCGCCGAGGCAACCGGCGAGGGCGGCGCTTGGTTTTCTTGGGACCTCCGGTCCGTCGGCTTACGAGCCTGATCTGCGCCACGCCGCAGAAAGCTGATAGTTCCCACAGGACGCGACCATCCGTCACTTGCCTACGAAGCAGGCAACACGGCCCGATCCCGGGCTACGGATGAAGTCACGACCCGGCGCACCGTGGGTGAGGGCTTTCCGGGCTCTGGCCCGGCATAGCAGGATCGCCGGATGTCGGACCGCTCCCTGTCCATCCTCGTCATCGACGAGAACCGCGCCCGCGCCGCGATCATCGAAGCCGGGCTGCGCGAGGCCGGGCATGACCGCGTTCAACTCGTGCATTCGATGTCGGGCATCGTCCGGCGTATCGAGGAAGCCGCCCCCGACGTGATCGTCATCGATCTCGGCAACCCGAACCGCGACATGCTGGAGGATATGTTCCAGCTGTCCCGCGCGGTGCGCCGGCCCGTGGCGATGTTCGTGGACCGCTCGGATGGAGATGCCATCGCGCGGGCCGTCGAGGCGGGCGTGTCCGCCTATGTCGTGGACG
>CADCUU010000422.1 GCA_902805995.1 uncultured Rubellimicrobium sp. | reverse complement strand
CCTTCGGCGCGATCCCCCGGCAGTGTTCGCCCGTGACGGCGCGCCCGTCCTTGGGGGAGTCTGCGATGTATCAGGAGCGGTTCAGGCTGGATGGCGAACTGGCCGTCATTACCGGAGGGGGGCGCGGGATTGGCCTCGCCTGCGCCGAAGCCTTGGGCGAAGCGGGCGCGCGTCTGGTCGTGATCGAACCCGACGAGGCCGCCGCCGCAGAGGCGGCCCGCCACCTGACCGGGAAGGGCTTCGAGGCGCAGGCCTTCGTGGGCGACGTGACCCGCTCCGCCCGGATGGACGAGATCGCCGACGACCTCGCCGCCAAGGGGATGGCCGCGACCATCCTCGTCAACAACGCGGGCATCGGGCAGAGCGGCATCCCTTCGGAGGAGGTGAGCGACGCCGACTGGCTCCGGATGATGGATGTCAACGTCAACGGGGTCTTCTGGTGCTCACGCGCCTTCGGGCGGCACATGATCCGGGCGCGGCGCGGCGTTATCGTCAACCTGGGCTCCATGTCGGGGACCATAGCCAACCGCCCGCAGCCGCAGACGCCCTACAACGTCTCCAAGGCGGCGGTGCATCACCTGACGCGGTCGCTGGCGGCCGAATGGGCGCAGCATGGCATCCGCGTGAACGCCGTCGCGCCCACCTATATCGAGACGCCGATGGTGCTGGCCAATCCGCTCAACCAGGATCGCATCCCCGCTTGGCTCCATGACACGCCGATGGGGCGCATGGGGCTGGCGCCCGAGGTGGCGAGCGCGGTCCTGTTCCTCGCCTCGGAGGCGTCGAGCCTGATGACCGGGGCCGTGGTGCCGGTGGACGGCGGGTTCACCTGCTGGTGAGCCGGTGGCAGGCCCGATGAGGCGACAGGCAGGCCTGCCGGCGCTGGTGCGGCGGTTCTTGCGCGGGTTCAGCAGGTAGCAGGGCGTCTGAAGTTGCTGCCGCAGGCAGTCCGCTGGGACCTCACTCGCGATGACGCGCATCGGTGACGGCCCGAGGCGGCGCAAGAAATGGAACGGGCCGGGGGATGTTCACCCCAGCCCGTTCTTCCCACTGACGCGCCTTGGCGGCGCGTCAGAGATGCTGCTCCGTCCTGCGGTCGAAGAGATGGACGTTCGCGGGGTCGATGACGAAGCCGATCTCCTCTCCCGAACGGGCGGTGATGCGCTCCTTCACGACCGCGTCGATCAGGTCGGTGCCAGCCCTCGCGAAGATCTGCGTCTCCGACCCCGTGGGCTCCACGACGACGACGTTCATAGGGATGCCGCCCGCCCCGATGCGGATATGCTCGGGCCGGATGCCGTAGGTGACCTCTTGGCCGTCGCGCGCGGCGGAGTCCGGCACCGGCAGCCTCAGCCCGCTTTCGGAGACAAAGACTCGGTGCCCGCCTTCCGTGCCCATCCGCCCATGGACGAAGTTCATCGAAGGCGACCCAATGAAGCCTGCGACGAAGACGTTCCGCGGTCGGTCGTAGAGGTCGAGGGGCGAGCCGATCTGCTCCACGCGGCCGTCCCGCATGACGACGATCTTGTCGGCCATGGTCATGGCCTCGATCTGGTCGTGAGTCACGTAGACGATCGTGGTCTTGAGCCGCTGGTGAAGCTCCTTGATCTCCATCCGCATCGACACGCGCAGCTTGGCGTCGAGGTTGGAGAGAGGCTCGTCGAACAGAAAGACCTGCGGGTCGCGCACGATGGCGCGCCCCATCGCGACCCGCTGCCGCTGCCCGCCCGAAAGCTGCTTGGGGTAGCGGTCGAGGAGGTGCCCGAGGTCAAGGATGGAGGCTGCGCGCTCCACCTTGGTCCGGATCTCGTCCTTGGGTCGCTTCGCCATCCGCAGGGGGAAGGCGATGTTCTCGTAGACGGTCTTGTGGGGGTAGAGGGCGTAGCTCTGGAACACCATGGCGATGTCCCGGTCCTTGGGCAGGACCTCGTTCACCACCCGCCCAGAGATGGAGATGGTGCCGCCCGAGACCTCCTCGAGCCCCGCGAGCATCCGCAGGAGCGTGGACTTGCCGCAGCCCGAGGGGCCCACGAGCACGACGAACTCGCCGTCCTCGATGTCCACGGACACGCCGTGCATCACCTGGACGCTGCCGTAGTGCTTGACGATGTTGTCGATCTGAACGTTGGCCACGGCCGGGTTCCTTATTGCGGCAGCTCGATCTGCATCTTGACATCCGCCGGGGGCGCGGAGGCGGCGATCTCGAACGCCTGGACGCTGTCGGCGAAGTCGAAGGTGCGGGTGATCAGGGGCTTCACGTCGATGGTGCCCGAGGACAGCATGGCGACGCAGCGCGGAAAGACGTGGGCGTAGCGGAAGATGTTCTCCACCCGCGCCTCGCGGACCATGGCGGCCCCGGCGTCATAGCTGATCGGTTCGGGCTGGCCGCCGATCATGACGACGCAGCCGCCGGGGGCCAGCGGCTCGAAGACACCGGCGGCGGCCTTGGGCGAGCCGGTGGCCTCCCACACCGCGTCGGCGCCCCAGCCGTCGGTGTCCTTCTTCACGCGGGCTGTCAGGTCCTCGCGCGCGACGTTGACGGGGACGATGGCGGGGCTGAGGCTCCCGGCGATCTCCAGCTTCTTTTCCGCGAGGTCGGTCACGTAGACCCGCGCGCAGCCTCCCGCCAGCGCCGACAGCGCGGTGACGAGGCCGATGGGTCCCGCGCCCAGAACGACGCCGATGTCGCCCGGCCGGATCCGCGCCTTGGTCGCGGCGTGGACGCCGACGGCCAGGGGCTCCACCATCGCGGCCTCGGCGAAGGAGACGTTGTCGGGCAGCTTGAAGGTGAAGGCCTCCGGGTGAACGCAGGTCGGGCGCAGGATGCCGTGGATGGGCGGCGTCGCCCAGAAGCGCACGGACGGATCGATGTTGTACATGCCCATCCGCGCGGCCTTGGAGTTCGGGTCGGGGATGCCCGGCTCCATGCAGACGCGGTCGCCGACGGCCAGCGTCGTGACCTCCGGCCCCACCTCGATCACGGTGCCCGACGCCTCGTGGCCGAGGATCATCGGTTCGTTGACCACGAAGGGGCCGATGCGGCCATGGGTGTAGTAGTGCACGTCCGACCCGCAGATCCCCACGGTGTGCAGCTTGATGCGGACGTCGCGGGGGCCCAGCACCTCCTCCTGGCGGTCGATGTCGGGGAAGTCGCGGAGGCTGAGGTCGTTCTTTTGCTCAAGGACGAGAGATTTCATGAGCTTATCCCTTTCGGACGATAAGGAGGCCGAGGAGGACGGCGATGAGGTGGGCAAAGTTCAGCGACAGGCCCGCCGGTTCGAGGAACCGCAGCCACAGGAGGCTCAGCGCGATCCAGATTACGACCGAGATGAAGATGCGGTCGAACCAGTTCGTCTCGATCGGCAGGAAGCCTGAGCGGGGGCGTGCCTTCGCGGAGGCCTGACGCTCCTCGTCGGGGAGGGGGGTGAGCTGGGGGTCGGTCATGGTCCTATCCCTTCACGGCGCCGAAGGTGAGGCCGGCCACGATATGCCGCTGCACCAGGGTGAAGACGATGAGAGCGGGGATCAGCGTGAAGACCGAGATCGCGGCCATGATGCCCCATTCGGTCCCCGTCGTGGTGACGTATTCCGACAAGCCGGTCGTCAGCGTGCGCGCGTTGAAGTTGGTGAGCGTCGCAGCGAGCAGGTATTCGTTCCAGGCGAAGACCCAGGTGAGGATCAGCGTCACCGCGAGGCCCGGGCGGCAGAGCGGGAACACGATGTCGGAGATGACCTTCCAGCTTGAGGCGCCGTCCATGAACGCCGCCTCGTCCAACTCGCGCGGGATGCCGTCGAGCGTGGGGCGCAGCGTCCAGATCGCGAAGGGCAGGTTGAAGGTGCAGTAGACCAGGATCATCCCGATCCGCGTGTCCAGAAGGCTGAAGTCCCCGAACCGGTAGACCTGAGTCATCAGCAGGAACAGCGGCAGCAGGAACACGGCCGGCGGCGCCATACGGTTGGTGATGGTCCAGAAGAAGATGCTCTCCTTGCCCCCGATGTTGAAACGGGTGAGCGCATAGCAGGCAAAGAAGCCGAGCGTCGTGCAGAGGAGGGCGTTCCCCGACGAGATGATGAGCGAGTTCACCATGTAGCCGCGCAGCGTCTCATCGTTCCAGACGTCGATGTAGTTCTGCCAATAGACGTCCGTCAGGATGATGCTGGGCGTGGAGAAGAGGTCCACCGCCGGCTTCACGGAGATCACGAACAGCCAGTAGATCGGGAACAGCGTCACGAAGCTGACGACGATCCAGAACAGCGTGGCCAACCAGGGGTTTCGCCGCTTCATGGCAGGAGCCTCACTTCTTGTTCCGCGGCGCGAGCATGCTCACGTAGAGCAGCCAGCAGACGACGATGGTGATGTAGAGGACGACAAGGGAGATGGCCGAGCCGTAGCCGTAGTTCGTCCGCGGAAAGACCTCCTTGAAGATGTGCACGCCGATGTAGCGGGTGGCCGAGCCGGGCCCGCCGCCGGTGAGCATCAGCACCTCGTCCACGGTCCGCAGCGCGTCCATCAGGCGGATGAAGACGGTGGCCACCACGGCGGGCGCGATCATCGGCAGGGTGATGTGCCAGAAGATCTGCCGCTTGCCCGCGCCGTCGATCTGCGCCTGCTCGAAGGGGTCGGGCGGCAGGGAGACGAGCGCCGCGATGAGCGTCAAGGTCACGAGCGGCGTCCAGTGCCAGACGTCCATGATTACCGTGAGGACAAAGGCCACGGCGGCCGACTGGCCGATGTTGAGGTCGTAGCCGAACCAGTCGTCCAGAAGGCTGGGGATGATCCCGATGGACGGCGTTGTCATCAGCTTCCAGATCGAGCCCACGATGATCGGAGCCATGATGAGCGGCAACGTGTGGATCGTCCGGAAGACGGCCTTGCCGGGGAAGTCCTTCATGAACGCCTGCGCGAGCGCGTAGCCCAGCAGAAGCTCCGTCAGGACCGCGAAGAACACGAAGGCCGCCGTCACGCCCAGCGAAGCCAGGAAGCCTTCGTCGAAGACCAGCCGCCGGAAGTTCTCGGCGCCGTTGTAGACGATGTCGGGGTTCGCGGCGAAGGGGTTCCAGGCGTGGAACGACAGCCAGGCCACGTAAAGGAAGGGCACGACCCCGAAAAGGAAGAGGACGAAGAGCGTGGGCGAAAGGAGGATCCAGCCCAGTCTGTTGGATCGCATCGGCCTGATCTCCTGCGATTGCGACGCAGCTGGTGGTTGCCCGGTCGCGCATGGGCGGGGGGGCAGAGGCAGAACGGGCCGCCGCGCGGGGCGGCGGCCCGTTCCAGGGAGGGATGGGGTTACTGGCGGTAGCCGAGGTTGGTCAGTTCTTCCTCGGCCTTGGCGGCCATCTGGTCGAGGCCTTCCTCGGGCGCGATCTCACCGGTCAGGATCTGGTAGAAGATCGGCGCGGTGGCTTCACGCAGCTGCGCGTGGAACGGGTACTCCGGCGCGCCCTTGAAGAGCCGGCCCTGGTCGCGCAGCATGTCGTAGTAGCCGCCGAGCTCCGCGTTGAGCTCCTGCACCTTGGGCGAGTCGTAGGTCGAGGTCAGGGTGATCCGCGGCGCGGCCACGGCCCATTCCTCCTGGACCTCCGGCAGGGCCATGAACTGCAGGAAGAGCAGCGCGGCATCCTGGTTCTGCGAGCCCACCGGCAGGCCGAAGGCGCCGCCGTCATAGTAGCCGATGTAGCCTTCGCCCGCCTCGGCGGCCTCGAGGACGCCTTCTTCCAGCGGGGGCAGGGCCACGCCGACATTGCCGACGACCCGGCTCTTGGATTCATCTGACGCGATCCAAGCGGCGTTCTCACCATAGACGAGGCCCTGGGCGGCACGGCCCGCGGCGAAGGTGGTGCCGACCTCGGTCCAGGTGGACTGCACCGATTCCGGCGGCGCGATGTCACGCATGGACAGCCACCAGGCCAGCGCTTCCTTGGCCTCGTCCGAGTTCATCCGGCCGCCGTTCTCGACGGAGGCGGCGTAGTTGTTGGCCGGGTCGATGCCCCAGTTGTAGACGCCGTAGGTCGGGGCGACGGATTCGAAGAACTCGTACCAGGAAGCGGGGTGGCCGGTATGGGCCTGCGCCGTGGTGCCCCAGATCTCTTCGCCCTTCTCCTGGTAGTAGGCGGTGAAGAACTGCGCGATCTCGGCGTATTCCTCGTGCGTCTTCGCGGGCTCCAGCGCGCGGCCGGTCTGCTCCTGGAAGGCAGCCTGGATCTCCGGGTCGCCGAAGAGGTCCGTCCGGTAGAGGTAGACCTTGATGAAGGCTTCCATCGGGACGCCATACAGGTCGCCATCCTCGGCGCCGCGGAAGTTGTCGGCGAAGGTCGTGAAGTTCGCTTCCGAATAGGTCGGCGCGGCAATCTCCGGCTTGGCCGCCAGCGCGTCGGTGAGGTTCACGAGGAAGTTGCGGGACAGGTAGGCGTAGACGATGTCCTGCTCGATATAGACCATGTCATAGATGCCGGTCCCGGCTTCCATGTCCTTGATGGCCTTATCGTACATCTGGTCCCAGGACGTGGTCTCGACCTCCACCTGGATGCCGGTCAGCTCCTCGAACTTCGGCGCGAGCACGTCGGAGATGAAGCTGGACGGCGGCGTCGATTCGGTCACGCCGCGGATGGTCACGCCTTCGAATTGCGCGCCGGCGGTGCGCCACCAGTCCTCGTTCTCGATCTGAAGGTCCTGCGCGAAGGTCGCGCTGGCCACCATGCTGATCACCAGCGCTGACGCGCCGATCCTGAATGCAGTCTTCATAAGCTCCTCCCTGTGCTGACGGAGCAGGTGCGCCGGCGCGACGTATCCGGTCTGTGTTCCACCTCTCCCTGCGGAAGATAGACACATGTATGGCCACCGAGGCAACTGTTAATTTTCACAAGTATGACTTGCCAAACATCTGTATCAGGTGCCAACGTCCGTTCTGGCCGGGCGGTCGGGTTGCAGACTGTCCAAAGGGGGAGGCCGGATGCCGCGTGACGCGAACGAGGACAGCGACGCCTTCATCTCGGAGGTGTGCTGGCACTACTTCATCAACGAGATGACCCAGGCCGAGGTCGCCCAGCACATGGGCGTGACCCGGCTCCGGGTGAACCAGGCCATTCAGCGGGCCCGGGCGCGCGGCATGGTGCGGATCGAGATCAACTCGCCGTTGCTGCCCCGCATCGAGATGCAGGAAGCGCTCTGCCAAGAGCTGGGCATCCCCAAGGCCATCGTCGCCCCGGCCAATCGCCTCGCGTACAACTACCACACCGCCGTCGGTGCGGCCCTTGCGAACTACCTCGTGGCGGGCCTGCGCGAGGGGAACTGGCGCCGCCTCGGCGTGTCCTGGGGGCTCACGCTGGAAAGCACGATCCGGCGGCTCCCCTCGCTGTCCTATCCCGATCTGGAGGTGGTCTCGATGCTGGGCGGGACGACGCGGGGCGGCTCGTTCAACGCCTTCTCCGTGGCCTCGAGCCTCGCGGAGCGGTGCGGCGCGAATTACTCGCTGCTGACCGCTCCGGTCTACCTGTCGGAGAACGTGGACCCGGCCGCCTTCCTGTCCCAGGACCTGTTCGCCGAGCATTTCGCCAAGCTCGAATCGCTCGACGCGGCCATCATGACCGCGAGCGACGTCTCTCCCCGGTCGTTCCTCGTGGCCAACGGCCTCCCACGAGAGGTGACGCCGGAGGTGCTGATGGAGGCCGGGGCCATTGGGGACGTGCTCGGGCGCTTCCTCGACAAGGACGGGCGACCCATTAACCATCCCATCGACGCGCGCACCGTGGGGGTGTCCATCGCCACGATTTCCAAGGTGCCGCTCAAGATCATGGCCGCGGCCGGTCCCCACAAGGCCGGGATCATCCGCGCCGCCGCGCAGGCCGGCCTTATCGACACGCTGGTGACGGACGACGTCACCGCCGAGCTGCTCATCGGCGCCGCGAGCCAAAGCCCACACGACCATCCGGAGGCAACATGAAGCGACTAGGCATCCATTCCTTCGTCTGGACCGACGGCACCACGCAGCAGGGGCTGGAGATGGCCCTGGAGAAGAGCGTGGAGCACGGCTACCGCTGCATCGAGTTCGCCTATTTGCGGCCCGAGCTCTTCGACCTCGACCGGCTGGCCCGCAAGAGCCAGGAGTTGGACGTGCAGATCGGCGTGACGATGGGCCTGCCGCGGGACAAGGACATTTCCTCCGGCGATCCCGACGCGGTCCGGGCGGGCCACCAGATGCTGTCGGACGCCGTCCGGGCGGTGCGCGACGTGGGCGGCGACAAGCTGGGAGGCATCCTCTACTCCGCCCACACCAAGTACGACCGCCAGCCCACCGGGGAGGGCTGGAAGACCTCGGCCGGCGTCATCGCCGAGATCGGGGCCGAGGCCCGGGAGGCCGGCGTCATGCTGACGCTGGAAATCGTGAACCGGTTCGAGACGAACCTCCTCAACACCACGGCGCAGGGTCTCCGGTTCCTGGATGAGTGCGGCAACCCGGACGTGACCCTGCATCTCGACACCTTCCACATGCAGATGGAGGAGTCGGACCCCGCGCAGGCCATCCGCATGGCGGGCGACCGGCTGGGCTACTTTCATATCGGGGAGTCGAACCGCGGCTATCTCGGCTGCGGGACCATCGCCTGGGAGCCGATCTTCGACGCCCTGCTCGACATCGGCTACGACCGCGACGTGGTCTTCGAGAGCTTCTCGACCGCCGTCGTTGACGAGAGCCTGTCGCTCGCCTGTGCGATATGGCGGAACACCTGGACGGAGAATGACCCCCTCGCCGCCCATGCGAAGCAGTTCATCGAGATGAAGCACGCGGAGGCGCGGCGGCGCCGGACCGCGAATGCAGCCGCCTGATCCCGGCGGGGTCTGAGGGCGGAGCCGGCCCGAGGCCGACGCGCGGCCCCCATGAGGGTGCGCGTCCCTCCCAATCCTTCCCCCCGGCAGCCCCGGACCGGCCGCAGGACACCAAGGTCACATGATGCCCCACAGGAACGCTGACACATGACGCAGATCTTCGACGGCCGAACCGCCATCATCACCGGCGCGGGCAAGGGGATCGGACGCGCGACGGCCACGCTTCTCGCGGCGCGCGGGGCGCAAGTCGTGGCCATCGCCCGCACCGCGTCCGACCTCGACAGCCTGGCCGCCGAGACGGGGGCGAGGACCATCCTGGCCGATCTCGCCGACACATCTGCCGCGCGCGAGGCGATGCGGGAGGCTGGTCCGGCCGACTTTCTGGTGAACTGCGCCGGGACCAACGTCCTCGAATCGGTGCTGGACATGACCGAGGCGGGCTACGACGCCGTGCTCGGCATCAACCTCCGCGCGCCGCTGATCTGCGCGCAGGAGTTCGCGCGCATGCGCATCGCGGCGGGCGGGGGCGGCGCGATCGTCAACGTGACCTCCATCGCTGGGCATCGCGGCTTTCAGGACCACATGTGCTACGCCGCCTCCAAGGCCGGGCTCGAAGGCGCGACCCGCGTCATGGCCCGGGAGCTAGGTCCTCACGGCATCCGCGTGAACGCGGTCGCGCCGACCATCACCCTGACCGAACTCGCCGCCGCGGCCTGGAGCGACCCCGCCAAGTCCGGGCCGATGATGGTCCGCCACCCCGTCGGCCGTTTCGCGCAAGTCGAGGATGTGGCCGCGACCATTGCCATGCTCCTGTCCGACGACAGCGGCATGGTCACGGGCGCCGTCCTGCCCGTCGATGGCGGCTTCCTGTCCGTCTGATCCCTCTCCCGTCACAAAGGAACCTAACCATGTCTGGACGCTTCGAAGGCAAGGTCGCCGCCATCACCGGCGGCGCATCAGGCATCGGCCTCGCCACCGCCGGGGCGCTGCTGCGCGAAGGGGCGACCGTGGTCCTCGTGGACCGCGACGAGGTCGCGCTGAAGACCCTGACCGAGAAGCACGGGCCGAAGTGCATCGCCCAACGCACCGACCTTCTGGACGCCGAGAGCTGCAACGCCATGGTGCCGGAGATCCTGGCAAAGACCGGGCAGATCGACATCCTGCACTGCAACGCGGGCTCCTATATCGGCGGCGACCTGATCGAGACCAACCCGGCGGCCATCGACCGGATGCTGAACTTGAACGTCAACGCGGTGATGAAGAACGTTCACGCCGTGATCCCGCACATGACCGAACGCGGCACCGGCGACATCCTGGTGACCTGCTCGGTCGCGGGTCATGCCGCGATTCAGTGGGAGCCGGTCTATTCGGGGTCGAAATGGGCGATCACCTGCTTCGTCCAGACGATGCGACGCCAGTTGATGAAAAGCGGCGTCCGCGTGGGCCAGGTCTCCCCCGGGCCGGTCATCTCGGCCCTTCTGGCCGACTGGCCCGAGGACCGGCTGCAAAAGGCCAAGGACAGCGGCGCGCTGATCGAACCGTCGGAGGTGGCGGATGCGGTCGTCTTCATGCTGTCGCGGCCCCGGAACGTGACGATCCGCGACATGATCGTCCTGCCGTCGAACTTCGACATCTGAGGGGAGCAGACAGGGCCCGCCGTGCCTGCGGGCGATGGTTGGCCGGATGCGTGATGCGAGAGGGTGGACGGATCGCCCGACCTGTCAGCGGTAGCCATGGGCCTCCAGCGCGGTGGCCGGATTGGAGAAGGGCCGCAGTCAGGAGGCGTCCTGAGCCAAGGACGTTTCCGTCAGGCCGCAGCATCCTGACTTCTGGCCGAGGACCCCCATACAGAGCGCGGATCTCAGCTTCGGCGGTCTTGCCGGGCAGTGGAGCTGGTAAGCAATGGCCGACCGGGAGGAGTTTTCCCCGAGGTCGCGCGAGCGGGACGAAGTGGCACGTCCCAGGGCGGATCGCCCTGGGACAGACCTGTCACGACAGGGAGGGGGCGGGACCTATGTCCGGCTGCCCTCGCACGTGACTGGGAAGAAGAGGCCGTGTTACTCGGCGGCTTCTTCTTCGACGACGACCGCGCCTTCCTCGACGGGCGTGCCTTCCACGACAGCACCTTCCTCGACCGGGGCGCCTTCGATGACGGTCCCTTCCGCGGCGGCGTCGTCCTCGACAACGACGGACTCAGTCGTCGTCGCCTCATCGGTGGTCACGACCGCCTCGTCCACTTCGGAGCCGAACCAGCCCAGCAGCCAGCCCAGGATGAGGAGCACGAGGAGCGCCCCCAGAAGCCACCACAGCCAGCTCATCGAACTGCTGCGGCCCGTGGTGGTCGTCACTTTCGGGTCGCGATAGTCGCCAGGACCGTTTGCCAAAGTCGTTCTCCTTCGATGTTGGCCCGTGGGCCCATTACTGGTGCACAATGAGATTTAGGCCGTGGGGTTCCGAAGCGACCGCAATGGAGGACACCTGCAAGCCTGCTTCCGCCGGTCGCCGGGCGGTTTTCGGGGCACCGTGGGCGGGACCCGTTCTCCTGACTGCGCCTTGGCCTTGAAGGGTTCGGAGGCGCTTGCTTC
>CADCUU010000421.1 GCA_902805995.1 uncultured Rubellimicrobium sp. | reverse complement strand
GGACGACGCGGCCGGACGCAACGGGGCCTGCGGAACCTGCTCGGACCGCTTCATAGGTTAACGCACGGCCTGTCCGATTGTGGCTTTTGTCTGACAGACGCGGGCCCTTGCGGCCGCTCGCTCAGGAGGCTCGATTCGTGACCTTTCACGCCACGACCCCGGTTGCCGTCGCGACGCCCTGCCCCGCTTTCGATCAGGAGGTGCTTGCGCTCCGGCCGGCGCTGTGGGCCTTTGCCCGGAGGCTCCTGCGGCAGGAGGCGGATGCCGAGGATCTCGTGCAGGACACGATCGTGAGGGCGCTGGCGGCGCGGGACCGCTTTCAGGACGGGACCAACCTGAAGGCCTGGCTTTTCACCATCATGCGCAATTCCTTCAACTCCCGCTGGCGGCGCGGCCTGCGCGAAGTGATGCCGGGGACCGAGGCGATCGAGGCCAGCGCGGTGACGCCCTCGACGCAGACCACCGACCTGTGGGCCAAGGAGGCGATCGACCGAATGCTGCGCGACCTGACACCGGCCCATCGCGACATCCTGATCCTGATCCCCGTCCTGGGGGTGAGCTACGAGGACGCGGCGCAGGCCTGCGGCTGTTCGGTTGGCACGGTCAAGAGCCGCCTGAATCGCGCCCGCGGGGCTCTCGCGGCGCTGGTGGGCAGCCCCTAGCTCGGGCGCGGCCGGGCCCCGGGCTCGCCGTCGTCGTTGGCGTCGAGATGCCGCCCCTCGCGGCCCAGATGCAGGTAGCCCGGATTATAGAGGCAGGCCGACATGGCCGCCTCGAGGTCGTGGATGGTGAGCACGCGGTCGCGGATCTCCATCAGGCCTTCGTCGCGGACGGTCTGGAAGGTGCGGCTCACATGGACGGTGGACAGGCCCGTGATGTCGGCGATCATGGTCTGTGTGATCGGGAACTCACAGGACGGCCCGCGCGCCAGGCCCGCGGCCCGCATCCGCAGGTAGCACTCGCAGAGAAGGTGCGTGATCCTCTCGTAGGCTGAGCGCTGGCCCAGGTTGACGAGCCATTCACGCTGGATCGCGAGGGCCACGAGCGACTCCCACCACAGCGCCTGCATGAGGCGCGGCTGCGCGAGCGTCACCTCGTCAAAGACCTCCCGCGAGATCTGCGCGACGGTGAGCGGCGTCACCGCGCCGATGAAGTGGTCCATCTCGCGCAGGACGAAGACGTTGAGGTCGCAGATATCGCCGGGCACGAGAAGGCCCAGCACCTGCCGCCGACCGTCCTCCAGGTACTTGTAGCGGCAGGCCCAGCCCTCGACCACGAGGCGGACGAAGCGGGGGTCCTCGCCTTCGCGCACGAGGTCGTCCCTGGCGCGGAAGGCCTGACGCCGCTCGGACCACAGCCGCAGCGCGCCGTCCCGATCCTCGGCGGACAGGCGGGTGTAGTGCTCCAACTTGGTGAGGAACGGGTTGAGCGGAGGGTGGGAAGCGGGAGGCATCCCAAGGCACCCTTTCCGAACGAGACGGCTACTACCATAACATAGGTTGCAAGGGATGCAGGGGAAGCATGGTCGGAACCTGCGGATCGCCGCGGCCTGACAACAGCGATCGCGGCCCTGGAGCATCGACCCCGCAGGCGGAATCGGTGATCGGTGCACTGACGGCCCCGCTTGCGCCCGGCGCGCTGTCGCGCCACCACTGGCGGGACCGACAGGGGGCCAAGCGCGTGCTGAGCGACCGGAAGAACCAGCATCTGGACATTGTCCTCGGCGGGCGTGGCCGGGGGGGAGCGCGGACGGGCCTTGACGATGTCGTCTTTGCCCATGTGGCACTGCCCGAGTTGCATTTGGACGAGATCGACCTGTCGCTGCCCTTCCTGGGCCGCCGGGTCGCGGCGCCGCTCCTTGTGAGTTCCATGACCGGCGGACCCGCGCGGGCCGAGGCCATCAACCGGCATCTGGCACTCGCCTGCGAGGTGCTGCGCCTGCCGCTCGCTGTGGGGTCGCAGCGCGTGGCCATTGAAGGCGGGGGCGCGGGCGGCCTGGGGACGGAGCTTCGGCGGCTCGCCCCCTCGGTGCCGATCCTCGCCAATTTCGGGGCGGCGCAGCTCAACACGGGATTCGGGACGGAGGAGGCGCGGCGGGCGGTGGAGATGATCGAGGCGGATGCGCTGATCGTCCACCTCAACCCCCTGCAGGAGGCCGTGCAGCCTGAGGGCGACCGCGACTGGCGGGGCCTTCTGGGACGCATCGAGGCGCTGGCGCGGGAACTGCCTGTTCCTGTCGTCGCCAAGGAGGTTGGCTCCGGCCTCTCGGGTGCGGTGGCGCGCAGGCTCTGGGACGCGGGCGTGCGCGTGCTCGACGTGGCGGGCGCCGGGGGGACGAGCTGGGCCGCCGTGGAGGCCGAGAGAGCGCGGAGCCCGCGTCAGGCGGCCGTGGCGCGCGCCTTTGCCGATTGGGGTTTGCCC
>CADCUU010000420.1 GCA_902805995.1 uncultured Rubellimicrobium sp. | reverse complement strand
ACCGTCACAGCGTTGGTAAAGACATCCGCATTGGGAATGATCGCGCGCCGCCCGTCGTAGGTGCGGATCATGGTGGCGCGGGTCTCGATCCACTCGACCTGACCCTCGTAGCCGTTGACGACGATCTCGTCGCCGATGCGGAACGGCCTGCGGATCAGCAGTAGGAGCCCCGCAAGCCAGTTCTGCAGGATGTCCTTGAACGCGAAGCCTATGGCGATCGAGCCGATGCCCAGACCTGCGATGAGGTCGCCCGGCCTGAAGGTGGGGACCACGATGATAAGGGCCACCAGCAACCCTAGGACGATCACCACCCACTTGACGAAGGAGCCCAGCACTGCGCCGAGATTAGCTCGGTCGCGCCGTGCGCCCCAGCTCCGAACCCCCTTCTGCACGCCCCAGCCGATCCCAACAAAGATCAGCAACACGACCAGTGCCACGAGGATGTTCGGAATGAGCCGCTGGAACCCCTCCACCCACCTCTCGATCTTGTCCAGGACGAGCTGCGGGTCAGCTTGGACCGCTTCGCTCAGGGTGTCGGGCTCGGCCTCAGCCGCCGGTGAGATCGTAGTGTCGGGCGTCTGCGCGTAGGCTTCGAACATAAGCTATGGGTCAATCCATTGGGAAGGTGTCAACTAGCCCCCGGACCCGGACTGGCGATATCGCCGATCCGCAGGACAGGCCCAAGGCTCCCTTACGCCGCGATCCGAATAAGCCGCTATGATCAGGATGACTGGCTCGACGACGTTGGTGAGCGAAGGACCCTTATACGCCCGGCGCGATTGTCTGACTCCTGTGAGGTTGCGGGTGGGAAGATGTCGTGATTCGAGGCCTCTGCTTTGGATGGCGGAGGCTTTGGATGGCGGCGATCGAGATTGTGCGGCGGGACTTGGATGCGACAGGTCTGCGGCGGGCGGCCGGGCGGTCGCGTGATGCAGCAGCGGCTCGACGGATGCTGGCGCTGGCCTTGGTGCTGGAGGGCAGATCGCGTGCAGAGGCAGCGCAGGCGGCAGGTATGGACCGTCAGACGCTGCGCGACTGGGTTCACCGCTATAACGCGGAAGGCTTGGCCGGGCTCTCTGACCGCCGGGGTGCGGTTGGCCCCAAGCGACGGCTCTCGCCCGAGCAGGAGGCTGAAGTCGCCGAGTGGGTCCGGCGCGGCCCCGACCTGGCCGAGCACGGGGTGGTCCGCTGGCGGCGCGCCGATCTGGCCCGCGCGATCGAGGCGCGGTTCGGGGTCGTGCTGGCCGAACGCAGTGTGGGCGATGTGCTGCGGCGGCTCGGGTTTCGGCGGCTGGTGGCGCGTCCTCGCCATCCCGGCCAAGACGCTGCGGCACAGGCGTCTTTCAGGCAAGCTTTGCCGCCCTCGTAGAGGAGCGGCTGCCGGAGCACGCCCGCGGCAAGCCGCTCGAGCTCTGGTGGCAAGACGAGGCTCGCATTGGCCAGCAGGGCACGCTCACCCGTGTTTGGGCCGAGCGCGGCTCGCGTCCGGTCGCGCCCCGCGACCAGCGCTATTCCTGGGCCTACCTGTTCGGCGCGATCTGCCCCGCGCGCGGCACGGGCGCAGCGCTGGTGCTGCCGGCGGCTAACGCCGACATGATGACCCTGCACCTCGCCGAGATCAGCGCCTGCGTCGCGCCGGACGCGCATGCCGTGCTCGTGATCGACGGGGCTGGCTGGCACCAACCCGGCGGGCGGCTGAAGGTGCCCCAGAACATCACCCTCCTTCACCTGCCGCCCTATAGCCCCGAGTTGAACCCGGTCGAAAATGTCTGGGCCTACCTGCGTAGCAACAAGCTCAGCAACCGCGTCTTCGAGACCTACGACTCCGTCGTCGACGCCTGCTGCGACGCCTGGAACTGGCTCATCGCTCAGCCCGACCGCATCGCCTCCATCGGCACCCGGTCATGGGCTCAGGTCAATCAATGACGCCGCGCGTATTACCTGTTCGCCGCCGTGGAACCCGCCACCGGCACGGAGGTCGCTCTCGTCCTGCCCACCGTTTCCACCGCCGCCATGAGCCGCTTCCTGGCCGAGCTGTCGGCCCAGATCGCCCCAGACGCTCATGCCGTGCTCGTGCTCGACCAGGCCGGCTGGCACGGCGCTCGCGCCCTTGTGGTGCCCCCGAACCTCACCCTGGTGCCGCTGCCGCCCTACTCGCCGGAGCTCAACCCGGTCGAGCGGCTCTGGCTTTACCTGCGAGAGCGGTATCTCTCGCACCGTTTGCTCGACGACTACGAGGCTGTCGTCGACGCCTGCTGCCACGCCTGGACCGCCCTGACCCAGGAGCCCGGACGCATCCAGTCGCTCACCAGCTACCCCTGGCTGCCATGCCTGAGTTCATAAGCTGGCTGGTATTACACCACAGCCAACCGACCGAGGCGGAGATTGTAACAGCAGAGGTCTGAACGCTGTATTCCGAGGACGTGGGATGGCCAGTTCAAATGAGTAAGCATGGCGTGACGGCGGGAGAGTGC
>CADCUU010000419.1 GCA_902805995.1 uncultured Rubellimicrobium sp. | reverse complement strand
CTCGACTTCGCGTGAAACGCGCCGGGGTCCGTTATCTCTACTTCCTGCTTGCTTCGGCAGGTGGTGTAATACCAGCCCGCGCCTGAGCTGACTCGTTTGGCCCTTTCCGATGTGTGGGGTTGGTGATTCCCTTTTCTGGTCAGGAAGGGAGGATCCGATGGTTGCGGCACTGGAGATCCGGACGGACCTAAGTGCGGGAGAGCTGCGCGCCTTGGCGCGACGGCAGAAGGACCCACGCGCCGCCTCGCGGCTGTATGCCATTGCGCATGCCTTGGAGGGGAAGAGCCGGGCGGAGGCAGCACGGCTGGCCGGCATGGAGCGGCAAGCGCTGCACGATGCGGTGGTGCGGTACAACGCCGAAGGCTTGGCCGGTCTCCACGACCGGCCCAAGGGCCGCCGCCGGCCGGTGCTGGATGAGGCGGAGGGCATGGCGCTCAAGGAACTCGTGCTCGCCGGCCCCGACCTCGCCCGCCATGGCCGCATAGAGTGGACACTGCCCTCTTTGGCCGAGGAGATCGCGCAGCGCTGGGGCAAGCGGCTGCACCCGGCCAGCCTGTCGCGGGTGCTGAGACGGCTCGGATTGTCCAAGCAGAAGACCCGGCCACGCCATCCGCAAGCCAATGCCGAGGCGCAGGAGGCCTTCAAAAGGGGGGTCTGGCCGAAGCCATAGCGGCGGCCCAGGAGGCCCACCCCGGTCAGCACATCGCGCTGTGGTTCGAAGAGTGAGCCGGATCGGGGGACAGTCCGGGGGACTGTCACCCCGGCGAACGCGCGGGTGGGCCAGAAAGGGCGCACCACCCACCGCTGGTGGATCAAGGGAGAGCGCCCATCAGGGCTCTGTGACAAGCGCTTTGCATCGGCTTACCTCTTTGCCGCCGTGGAGCCCGCCACCGGGGCCGAGGTGGCGCTGGTCCTGCCCACGGTGTCCACCGCCGCCATGAGCCGCTTCTTGGCCGAGCTGTCGGCCCAGATCGCTCCGGACGTCCATGCCGTGCTCGTGCTCGACCAGGCCGGCTGGCACGGCGCCCGCGCTCTGGTCGTACCGGACAACATCACCCTGGTGCCGCTGCCGCCCTACAGCCCCGAGCTCAACCCCGTGGAGCGCCTCTGGCTTTACCTGCGGGAGCGGTATCTCTCGCACCGTCTCCTCGACGACTACGAGGCCGTCGTCGATGCCTGCTGCCACGCCTGGACCGCCCTGACCCAGGAGACCGGCCGTATCCAGTCCCTCACCAGCTACCCCTGGCTGCCATGCCTGGGTTCATAAGCTGGGCGGTATGAAACGCAGGAACAGGCCGCCCCGGGGAACAAACAGAGACTTGCGAACTGGTGTACATGCCGCGTCAGCTTGCCTCTGCCCGCGCGACGACGGTGAGGCCCTGGAGCGTCCCAGGGATCCGGGGTTCCTGCGCGCCAAGGCTAACTACTCCTGCAGCGCCCGGTCCAGCGCTCGGGCGTACATGGCCTCAGCACCCGCCGTACTGTATCCTGCGGGCCAGAACGAGACGCAGGATGACTGGTGTTGAACTCCGGGCCCGCCGCAAGGCTCTCGGGCTCTCTCAGGTAGAACTCGCCAGACGGGCGAGCATGACCCGCGACACCGTCCAGCACTGGGAGCGAAAGGCCATCATAGACCCCCGCCAAGTGGGGCCACGTCGGTTTTTCGAGGTGTTCGGAGTGCAGGATTATCCGACGCCTATGACGTACGCGCGCGCGGGGCGGAGTCTCACTTAAGGAGATGCTGATCCGGGCGTGACTCGGGCAGCTATTCAAGCAGGAGCGGAGCTCGGATTAGAGCTCAAGAAACGATCGGGAGCCCCCTTCCAGTTCCACTGCGGAGCGCTGACCCACAAAGGCCATCCTAGCCACAACGCGCCTGACCCCGGCCGCACACGCTGCAAGTTCCACGGCGGCGAGAGCACGGGGCCAAGGACGCCAGAGGGACGGGCCAAGATCGCTGAGGCCCAGCGGACGAGGTGGGCAGACTGGAGGCAGTCGTAGCAGAGTAACCTGGAGGGGAACGAGAAGCTGGCGGGTGGGTGAGGCCTCGACAGGTTCCACGGGGCGCCTCTCTGACTGGTAGGTTGGGCAGTGAGGCAGCCCTGACCTGCTTCCAAGGCAATTCGAGCGTGAAGGCCTTGAGGTAGCCCACACAGCGGAAGTGGGTGAACCTGTCGTGGTGCGCCCAAGTGTGAGGCCAATGCCCGAAGAGCCAGAGCGATGGCTGCAAGAGCGCAAGCACCTCGTCGAGGAACAAGCGAGTACGGGACGAATTGATGAGCATCGCCCGGTCAAGCAGTTCGAAATCACATACCTGCGTCAGGATGTTTGAGCCGATCAAACTCACTTTCGACTGGGGCCCGAGGAGCAGTCGGTGCATCAGTCGCCTGGGACTGCCTGCACCGGCGCTTGATGGCCGTAGCAACCTTCGCCGATGATTCGAATTCCACCTTGTGGCCTGTAGGGCCGATAGCA
>CADCUU010000418.1 GCA_902805995.1 uncultured Rubellimicrobium sp. | reverse complement strand
GAAGCGGGCCTGATGGTCGGAGTGGTCGACCTGGACGCGGGCGGTCAGCTCCTCCACCGGGCCGGCCTTGGCGGCTTGTCGGGCCAAGGCGATCTGGGCGCGCACGGCTTCCATCTCGGGCTTGGCCGAAATGGACGCGGGGGCGCCGTTCAGAATCGCTTCGGCCTGATCGAGGTCGCCCGCGAGGATCATGGACCGCACGAGGCCCGCATAGGCGCGGGGATTCTCAGGCTCCTCCTGGAGGATTGCGGCAAAGGTCTGGGCGGCGTCCACGGCCGCGCCTTCCTCCAGCATCGCTTCCGCTGCCTCGATAGCCTCCGTCAGGCCGCCGTCGCCGCCCAGGGCCGCGATCTTCTGGACGAACTGGTCCACCTGGGACGGGGGCAGCGCGCCCTGGAAGCCGTCCACCGGCTGGCCCTGCCAGAAGGCATAGACCGTGGGGATCGACTGCACCCGAAGCTGTCCCGCATAGGCCGGGTTCTTGTCCACGTCGATCTTGACGAGGCGAACCTTCCCGGCCTGCTTGCGGACCGCCGCCTCGATCGCCGGGCCCAGCGTCTTGCAGGGGCCGCACCAGGTCGCCCAGAAGTCGACGATCACCGGCACCTCCTGCGAGGCCTGCACGACCTCGGCCATGAAGCCCGCGTCGGTGCCGTCGATGATGTCCTGTTGCGCCGCCTGCGCCATGAGAAGTCTCCATTCCCGCGTCGGGCGATATATGGGCGCGGCAGGTGAGAAGGTGAAGGGGCGTTTGACCCAGCCAGGGGCCGGGCCTAGCGTGACCGCCGGATCATCACGGGAGGCTTCATGCCCACGCTCCTCTGCTTTGGCGACAGCAACACCCATGGCACGCCGCCCATCGTCACGCGGGGGGTCTATGCCCGCTTCGGAGGCGACGTCCGCTGGCCGCGCGTGGCGGCGGGGCTGCTGCCCGGCTGGGAGGTGGTGGAGGAAGGGCTCCCGGGCCGCACCGCGCAGTTCCCCGACCCGGTCATGGGCGCGCATATGGACGGGCGCGACGGCCTCAAGATCGCTCTCCAGAGCCACGGGCCCATCGACGCCCTCACGATCATGCTGGGCACCAATGACGTGAAGACGCGCTATGGCGCCACGCCAGAGAAGGTGGCGGCGGGGATCGCGGGCCTTCTCGACATCGCGATGAGCGAGGAGATGCAGACCCGTCACGGCGGCTTCCGCGTGCTGGTCATCTGCCCGCCCCCGGTGCTGGAGCAGGGACCCATCGCGTCGGAGTTCACCGGCGCGCACGAGGTGTCGTTGCGGCTGCCCGAGCTTTACGACCGGCTGGCCCAGGCGCGGGGGGCGGCGTTCCTCGATGCTGGGCGGGTCATCGAGGTGAGCCCGGTGGACGGTATCCACTTCGAGCCCGAGGCGCATGTGGCGCTGGGCCGGGCCGTGGCGGAGGCCGTGCGGGCGCTCTGACCAGGCAGTGCGCGTGCAAGGGTCTTCGCCTATCCTAAGGGGCCTCGTGCCGGGGCCCTGAGCATCAGGTCAGCGTGAAGTCGCCCGGGCTAAGCGATAGTGGCCTGTCGGCCACCGATCACAGATCGAAGGTCGCAAAGACGGGAACGTGGTCCGAGGGCGCGTCCCAGGCGCGGGCGTCGCGGAGGATGCGGCTCCCGTGACTCGCCCCCAGAATGTCCTTGGACGCCCAGACGTGGTCGAGCCGCCGCCCCTTGTCGGCCGTGTGCCAGTCGGGGGACCGGTAGGACCACCAGGAGTAGAGCTTGCCCGAGGGCTGGTCCGCGCGGGTCACGTCCACCCAGCCGCCCTCCTCCCGCGCCTCCTCGAAATGCTCGACCTCGATGGGGGTGTGGCTCACGATCTTGAGCATCTGCTTGTGCGACCAGACGTCGTCCTCCTGCGGGGCAACGTTGAGGTCCCCAACGAGGATGGCGCGGCGAGGCCGATCCGCGCGGAAATGGTCCCGCAGATGGGTGAGGAAGTCGAGCTTCTGACCGAACTTCTCATTCTGCTCGCGGTCCGGGATGTCGCCCCCGGCGGGGACGTAGACGTTGTGCACCACCGCCCCGCAGGGCAGCCGCGCCGCGACATGGCGGGCGTGGTTCATACTGGCGAAGTCCACGCTCCCCGCATCCTCGATGGGCCGCTTCGAGAAGATCGCGACGCCGTTGTAGCCCTTCTGGCCGCGGATCACGGCATGGGGGTAGCCCAGGGCGGCGAAGGTCGCGACGGGGATCTTCTCGGCCGGGCTCTTGCATTCCTGGAGACAGAGGAGGTCCGGTGCCTCCTCCCGCAGAAGGCGGGCGACCAGTACCTCGCGCAGGCGAACCGAGTTGATGTTCCAGGTGGCGAGGGTCAGGGTCATGGAGGTGGTCCTTGGCTGAGGCCCCCGTCATAGCGATGCGGGCCGTCCGGGGAAACCCGAAGGCCCACGAAGCTATCCCGAATAGGGCGGGATCAGTTGATGTTGTACTGGCTGAAGGAGCAGATGTTCCAAGTGTCGC
>CADCUU010000417.1 GCA_902805995.1 uncultured Rubellimicrobium sp. | reverse complement strand
CATCGCGATCCTGAACGCCGCCCCCTACGCGAGCGGCGTCCTGTCCAAGGGCAGCGCCGCCATGCCCCTGATCGCCTACCAGCCCGCAACCGAGGAGCAGCTTGCCCCGGTCCGTCGGATCGAGGCGGCCTGCGCGCGGCATGGCGTCCCGCTGGGTGCGGTCGCGCTGCAGTTCTCCTGCCGGGATCAAAGGATCGCGTCGACGGTCGCGGGCGTGACACGGCCCGACAGCGTGGCGGAGACGATCGAGTGGGCGACCACGCAGATTCCCGCCGACCTCTGGCGCGAACTGGAAGACGTGCCGTTCTCCGACGAGGACCCGGAGGCCAATCGGGACTACAAGGTCGGCTGAGACCTGCGGTCCCGCGGCAAGGCCGGACGGCTCGGGCGCATCACTGCGACGGATCTGTCCCGCCTGCCGCGCCTGAACGCTATCGTCCCCGGGCCGCCTTACACCGGGCCAGCCACGATCCGCCCCAGGGAGTCCAAGTCATGACCCTTCGCTTAATTCTCTTCGTGGCCCTCGCCACCCTGGCCCAGCCGTCGCTCGCCCAGGACCGCGCGCAGGTGGAGCGGCAGTTCCACGCCTGGCTCGAACAGACCGTCTGGCCGCGCGCCGCGGGCGAGGGCGTGTCGCGCACCACCTTCGACGAGGCTTTCTCCGGCGTCGCGCTGAACTGGGACCTCCCCGACCTCGTCCCCCCGGGGACGCAGCCCCAGGGACCGCAGCGGCAGCTTCAGGCGGAGTTCGGCTCGCCGGGCGACTACTTCAATCGCAGCTCCGTCGATGGCGCGACCTCCGTCGGCCGCCGCATGATGGACCGCCACGCCGGGACGCTCCGTGCGGTGGAGCAGGCGACCGGCGTCCCCGGGCGCATCCTTCTGGCCATCTGGGGCCGAGAGAGCGGATACGGCCAAATCGAAATCCCGCACGACGCCTTCGAGGTGCTGGGCACCAAGGCCTTCATGAGCACCCGGGCCGACTACTTCACCGACGAACTCGTGGCGGCCCTGGAGATCGCCGAGGCGGGCCACGTGTCTCCCGACAACATGCGCAGCAGCTGGGCCGGAGCCCTGGGTCAGCCGCAGTTCATGCCCTCCAGCGTCCTGCGTTACGCGGCGGACGGCGACGGCGACGGCCGCGCCGACATCTGGACCTCCGAAGCGGACACCCTTGCCTCCATCGGGAACTACCTCGCCCAGCACGGCTGGGTCCCCGGGCGCGACTGGGGCTTTGAGGTCAGGGTGCCGCCCTCCGTCTCATGCGCGCTGGAGGGGCCCGACCAAGGGCGCCCCATCGCCGAATGGGAGGCTCTGGGCATCGCGCGCGTCAACGGCCGCCCCTTCCCGGAGCAGGAGCGATCCGCCGAGGGCTTCCTCCTCATGCCGGCGGGCCGGCAGGGACCCGCCTTCATCGTCACTCCGAACTTCTACGTCCTCAAGGCCTACAACATGAGCGATCTCTACGCGCTCTTCGTGGGCCATGTGGGCGACCGCATCCAGTACGGCGCGGGCGACTTCGCGGCCGGATGGGGCAGGGTGGACGGCCTCCTCCGCTCCGATGTCGCGGCAATGCAGCGCGCCTTGGAAGGGTTGGGCCACGACGTCGGCGGCGCCGACGGGCTGCCGGGCTTCCGCACGCGCCGCTCCATCGGGAGATGGCAGGAATCGGTCGGCCAGCCCGCGACCTGCTTCCCCGACCGTAGCCTTGTCGAGGCTCTGGCCAAGTAGACTCGCTAGGCGGAACTCGGCGCGTCAACCCGCCGGCAGCCCCACGGCCATGTGAAGTCGCGGGGAACCAACCCCCTCATCATCCGTTCGACCGACGAATCGGATGGGCTGCGCTGCAACGCTCCCATGCCTGTTCGTTCAAGGCCCACGGCACGGCCAGCACTGGCCCGGCCGTGGCATGACGGAGAGCGATCGAGGGAGGTCCAGGCTCCAGGACATGCACCGCCTGCTCCAAGCGGGAACCACCTCCCGAGGGCCGTGAGGCCCCCGTCGTTCGACCACTTCAGCCTATCGCAGGACCCTTCCAGATAAAGGACGCCACGATGACCATACGACGGATGACTCCCTTGCTCGCCACGCTTCTGAGCGCGACCGTTATGGCGCCGGCCGCCTTCGCGCAGTCGGCGGAGGAGCTTGCCGCGGGCGGCCAGAGCTGCGAGGCGCTGCAGGCGCTGCATACGGAGCAGGCAAAC
The DNA here is from genome assembly GCA_902805995.1 of uncultured Rubellimicrobium sp. Lineage (GTDB taxonomy): Bacteria > Pseudomonadota > Alphaproteobacteria > Rhodobacterales > Rhodobacteraceae > Rubellimicrobium. The sequence goes on along the minus strand of CADCUU010000417.1, from coordinate 9,308 downwards.
GTCCTCAGGCAGGAATGGATCGACACGACCGGCCAGGCGATCGAGGCTGGCAACCAGGAGCAGTGCCTCCAGTATTACGAGCAGGCGGTCGCCGAACTCGCCCAGGCGCAGCCCGAGGCCGGAGCGGCGCCCCAGACCGCTGAGACCGGCGCAGCCCCGGCCGCTGGCACCGCGCCCGCCGGAACCGAAGCCGCCCCGGCCGCTGGCGCCGACACCACCACCGCCGAGACCGCGACCGATCCCGCTGCGGGCACCGAGACCGCCGAGACCGCCCCTGCCGGGACCGAGGTGGCCCCGGCCGCTGGCGCCGATACCACCACCGCCGAGACCGAGACTCCTCCGACCGAGGACACCGGGACCGAGACCGCGGAAACCACCACGCCCCCTGCCGAAGGCGAGCCCACCGCGACCGCCGACACCGCCGCCGCCCCGGCCGAGGGCGAGGGCACCGAGACGGCCCAGGCCGAAGGCGCCACCACGATCATCGGCGGCGAAGCTGGGGCCGAAGCCCAGATCGTCGTCCCCACGCCCGAAATCGCCGTGACCGCTCCCCCGCCCGAGGTGACCGTCACCCAGGGCCAGCCCTCCGTCCAGGTGAACCAGGGCACGCCCGAGATCCTCGTGCGCCAGCAGCCCCCGACCGTCCGCGTTCAGGTGCCGCCCCCGATCATCACCATCGAGCAGCCCCAGCCCGAGATCATCATCACCTTCCCCGAGCCCGACGTTGCGGTGACCAACCCCGAGCCCCGGGTCGAGGTGCGCCAGGCTCCGCCGACCGTGACCGTCCAGCAGCCCGAGCCCCAGGTTCAGGTTGCGGAGACCCCCGAAGGCGAGGCTGTCGAGCTTCAGCCGCAGGAGGCGCAGGTCACCGTCCAGCAGGAAGGCGAGACCTCGGTCGAGGTGACGCGCGGCGAGCCGACCGTGACCTTTGAAGGGGCCGAGCCCAACGTGGAGATCGAGCAGACCGGCGAAGCTCAAGTGGAGTTCACCCAGACCGGCGAGCCGACGATCACCGTGCAGGAGACCGGTGAAGGCGCCGCCCCCGCCGAAGGCGAAGCCGCCCAGCAGCCCGTCGCCGAAGGCGAAGCCCCGGCCGAAGGCGAAGCACCCGCCGAAGGCGCCGCTGCCCCGAGCGACGGCCTCGAGATCGACATCGAGGAAGAAGCCGAGCCGGGCGTCGAGGATGCCGAAGGCGCCCCGGCCGAGTGACGGAGCAGGGGCGTTCGGCGGGCAACCGGCCGAACGCCTCCAACAGCCGCTACCAAAACAGAAGGGCGCCCCAGGGCGCCCTTTCCATGTCCGACGAAGGAGTCGGGGCTCAGCTTCCCCAGCTACGAAACTCGCCGCAATCCATGTGCACGAAGCCCGAGCCCGAGTAGCGCCCAACGCCACCCGCCTGGCAGGCCATCGCAGCACGGGCGATCTGATTGACCGACCGGGAGTCGTGATGCAGGTCCGCCGCCTGTCCGCGCATGTGGAGCGAGTTCCGCGCCACGCCGGACGACTGCGACCGCAGCATCGCGTTGGTCTGCGGCGACCGGTAGCCCGACAGAAGCTGGTAGGGCTCGGACACGTCCAGAAGGTTATGGGTGGCCGCGATGATGTCCATGGTGCGCGTGTCCATGGCGACCGCCTGCCCGTTGCGCCAGTCGCGCATGAAGAGGCTGACTTCGCGGACCGCTTCGGCGATGTATTCGCCATCGATCCAATAGATCGTGTCGATCCGTTCCCCGGTCCGACCCGAATACATCTGGATCCTGCGTATGTCGCCGGCCCCGCGCAGGAAGCCAGCCGCATTGGAGAAGGAGGGTGCGGCCACGGCCGCCGTTGCTGCGAACACGCCCATAAGGGCGCGCCGAGAGAGTCCCGTGTTCATCATGTGCCAGCGCCTGTCCCGTCGCCTATGTTTTAGGTCCATGTTTTTTCGGACCTTTTTTGTCATCCCTTCCAGGATGCCCCAAGACTATGCCACGTCTCCCCGGCCCCACCAAGGACCCTCTCGCACGCGTTCGTCATGGAACTATTTCTTCGGCAGATTTCTGCTCACGTCTCCGGCGGCCGTTCGCTGTTGCAGAAATGTCAGCCCTGGCCGTGGGACGATGCCCGCCGCGTTGTGGCGCATGGGACCGATAACAAGTATCCTTCCCCAAGCCACCCCATGCTTCGCCCCGACGCTCCACGAGGACCAGGCCCTGATGATCCCCACTTCCCGACGCCGCTTCCTTGCCGGTCTTTCCGCGGGGGCGCTTGCGGCCACCCTTCCGGCCACGCATGCCCAGGCCCTCACCGCGGTGACGGGCTTTCGGCAGGGCGTGGCCGAGGCCGCGTCCCGCAGCGAGGTCCTGTCCGCCTTCTACCGGGCGCGCGGATTCGCCGGCATCTGGACGGGTGGCGAAGATCGGGAGATGGCCCGCCGCAACGCCCTCCTCGCCGCGATGGCCGAGGCGCCGCTCCATGGCCTGGGCCCCCGCCGTCACGACACGGAGGCGCTGGTCCGCACGCTCCAGGCCGCCTCCACGCCCTATGACCAGGGCTTGGCCGAGGTGGAGATGAGCCGCGCCTTCCTTCGCCTGTCGGGCGACCTCAACGCCGGGATGTTCACCCCGTCCGAGGTCGATCCCCACATCAAGAGGGAGGTCCTCGCCGCCGACCCGCTGGCCGTCATCACCGTCCTCCCCGAAGAGGAGCCCACGGCCTTCATCCGCGGCCTCGCCCCGGCAACGCCGGAATACGCCCGCCTCCTGAGCGAGAAGGTGCGGCTCGAGACGCTGATCGCCAACGGCGGCTGGGGCGCCCCGGTCCCGGGCGGCGCCATCGAGCCCGGACAGGGCGGCGCGCAGGTCGTCGCGCTGCGTGACCGGCTCATCGACATGGGCTGGCTCGCCCCGACCGCGACCGCCAGCTATGACGGCGTCATCTCCCAAGCCGTGCAGCGGTTCCAGGCCGCCCATGGCCTCGCCGAGGATGGAGTGGTGGGCGAGGGGACGCTGGAGCAGATCAACGTCTCCGCCACCGACCGCCTCCGCTCCGTCCTCGTAGCGCTGGAGAGGGAGCGCTGGAACGCCGCGCCCCGGGGCGGGCGGCATGTCTGGGTGAACCTCACGGACTTCACCGCTTCCGTGGTGGATGACGACGTGACGACCTTCCGCACCCGTGCCGTGATCGGCGCGGGCGAAGAGGATCGCCAGACCCCCGAATTCTCGGACCTGATGCAGTTCATGGTCATCAACCCGAGCTGGTTCGTTCCCCGGTCGATCATTGTGAAGGAATATCTGCCTCAGCTTCAGCGCAACCCCAACGCCGCCGGGCACCTGCGGATCACCGACTCCTCGGGCAATGTCATCAACCGCGGCGCCGTCAACTTCGGGGCCTATTCGCAGTCGAGCTTCCCCTACGCCATGCACCAGCCGCCGGGCTCCGACAACGCGCTAGGGGTCGTGAAGTTCATGTTCCCGAATCCGTGGAACATCTATCTCCACGACACGCCCGCCAAGGACCTGTTCGGGCGCGAGGTCCGGGCCTTCAGCCACGGCTGCATCCGCCTCGCCCAGCCGCGCGAATTCGCCTTCCACCTCCTCGCGCGCCAGACCCCAGACCCGCGCGGCTTCTTCGAGGAGCGGCTCCAAAGTGGCGCCGAAACGCGTGTGAACCTCGACCAGCCTGTCCCCGTCCACCTCGAATACCGCACCGCCGTCACCAACCTGCGCGGCGGGCTGCAATTCCGCCGCGACATCTACGGGCGGGACGGGCGCATCTGGACCGCGCTGGAGTCGGAGGGGGTGGAGGCCGCGCCCCTCCAGGGCTAGGACGCGCCCGGACAGAAGGGAGCGTCCGCCATGCTGACCATCGCCCGCATCGCCGAGGCCCTGCAGGCCCAGGCCGAAGGGGACCTGACCCTCCAGGTGCGGGGCGCGGCCGAGCCGGGCTCCGCCCAGCCCGAGGATCTGGCCATCGCCCTGTCCCCCACCTGGGCCGAGGCGCTGGGGCAGGGTCGCGCTCGCGCCGCCGTGCTGTGGCCGGGGGCGGACTGGCGCGCGCTGGGCCTTCAGGCCGTCATCTTCGCGCCGCGCGGCCGCCTCGCGCTCGGGCGTCTGACGCAGCTTCTGGACGCACCGCCCTATCCCGAAGGCATCCACCCCTCGGCGGTCGTCGATCCGACTGCCCGGCTGGGCGAAGGCGTGGGCATCGGTCCCCTGACTGTCATCGGCGCCGGGGCGGAGATCGGGGCAGGCACCCGCATCGGCCCGCAGGTCACGGTCGCGCCCGGGTCCCGCATAGGGCCGCAGGGGCTGATCCATCCCGGTGTCCGCATCCAGGGCCGGGTTTCCATCGGCGCGCGCGTCATCATCCAGCCCAACGCCGTCATCGGTGGCGATGGCTTTTCCTTCGTCACCGCCGAACCCGCGCAGGTCGAGGTCGCGCGACAGTCCCTCGGCAAGGGTCCGGTCCCTGTCCTCGCCGATCCGTCCTGGCACCGCATCCACTCCCTGGGTGGCGTGGCGATAGGCGACGACGTGGAGATCGGGGCCGGCGCGACCGTGGATGCGGGCACGATCCGCCCGACCCGCATCGGCCACGGCACCAAGATCGACAACCTCGTCATGGTCGCCCACAACGTCGTCGTGGGGGATCACTGCCTCCTGTGCGGGCAGGCGGGCATCGCGGGGTCGACCGTGCTGGGCGCCCGGGTCGTCCTGGGCGGGCAGGCCGGCGTGGGCGACAACCTCACGGTCGGCGACGACGTGGTCGTCACGGGCGGGTCCGCGATCCTGTCCAACGTGCCCTCGGGCCGCGTGATGATGGGCAACCCGGCTACCCGCATGGACGCCCAGATTGAAAGCTACAAGGCCCTGCGCCGCCTGCCGCGCCTGCTGCGCGACGTGGCCGCAGGGGTTTCAAAGCCGGGCCGGGGCCGCTAAGTCAGGCCCGACCGGACCCCGAGGATTCCCATGAACACGCGCGAGCGCGTCATCGCGATCATCGCCGAACAGGCGCTCCTCGACGCCTCGGACATCCGCGAGGACATGACCCTCGCCGATCTCGGGATCGACTCTCTCGGCGTGGTCGAATGCATCTTCGCCATCGAGGAAGCCTTCGAGATCGGCATCCCCTTCAACGCGAACGAGCCCGAGAAGAGCGATTTCGACATCTCCAGCGTGGGCCGCGTGATCGAGGGCGTCGAAAGGCTCGTGGCGGCCCGGGCCTGATGCGCCGCGTCGTCATCACGGGGGCTGGCACGATCAGCGCCCTGGGCCACGACGTGCCCTCGACCTATCAAGCCATGCGAGAGGGCCGCTGCGGCATCGGTCCCCTGGAGCTGCGCGATCTCGACCGGCTCTCGGTCCGCATCGGCGCGCAGGTCAGGGGCTACGACGAGGCCGCTCACTTCCCCCGCAATCAGCTTGCCCTCTACGACCGCTTCACCCAGTTCGCGATGGTCGCCGCCCGGCAGGCGGTGGCTCAATCGGGGCTGGGCTTCGACGGCGATCTCGGGCTCCGCGCGGGTGTCGTGCTCGGCAACAGCGGGGGCGGGCTGTCCACGGTCGATGACAGCTACCGGGCGGTCTACGAGGACGGCAAGAACCGCGTCCATCCCTTCGTCGTGCCCCGCCTGATGGCCAACGCCGCCACAAGCCATATCGGCATGGAGCATGGCCTGATGGGGCCGACCCTCACCGTCTCCACGGCTTGCGCGTCCTCCAACCATGCGATGGGCCTAGCCTTCCAGATGGTCCGGTCCGGCGCGGCCGAGGTGATGCTCACGGGGGGCTCCGAGGCGATGCTCACCTTCGGCGGCCTCAAGGCGTGGGAAGGGTTGCGCGTCATGTCGACCGAAGGCTGCCGCCCTTTCAGCGCCACGCGCAGCGGCATGGTCCAGGGCGAAGGCGCGGCCGTCTTCGTCTTAGAGGAGCGGGACCGCGCCATGGCCCGCAGGGCCGAGATCCTGGCCGAGGTCGCAGGCTTCGGCATGACCGCGGACGCCCAGGACATCGTAGCACCGTCTGTCGAAGGCGCGGAACGGGCGATGCGCGCGGCCCTGGCCGACGCCGCCATGGCGCCCGAGGAAGTCGGCTACATCAACGCCCACGGCACCGGCACGGCGGCGAACGACCGGACGGAATGCGCCGCGATCCACGCGGCCTTCGGGGCGGCGGCAGGGCAACTCCTCGTATCATCCACAAAGGCGATGCACGGCCACATCATCGGCGGGACCGGCGCGGTGGAGCTTCTGGCCTGCCTGCTCGCGCTTCGCGAAGGCGTCGTGCCGCCGACCATCGGGTGGGAGGCGCCGGACCCCGACTGCCCGCTGGACGTGGTGCCGAACCACGCGCGGGAGGCCAGGGTCACGGCCTGCCTGTCCAACGCCTTTGCCTTCGGGGGTCTCAACGCGGTCCTGGCGCTTCGGGCCGCGTAAGGGTGGGGGCGGCGCGGTCCCGCCCCCTAGCCGTCATTCCTCGGTCGGCGCCGGAACGTCGGTGCTGTCGAATCCGGCGGTGAAGCCCGACAGGGAGATCGTCAGGTCCACGGTCTGGTCCGGCGCGACGGCCGGCACGATCGAAAGCTGCGCCGAGTTGCCCGACTTGAACTGGGCGATCTCCTCGGCGGTGAAGCCCACGCGCGCGACGCATCCGCCCGCGTTGCAGAAGGTGAAGGGGTATTCGCGGGCCGCGGTCCCGTCCACGGACAGGGTCAGGTTCTCCGTCAGCAGGGTCATGAGCGGGGCCACGATGGTCGCGCCTGCCACGGCCTGCTGCCCTTCGGGAAGGGGGAACATGCTGATCTCGGCCACGGCGTTGCCTTCGGCGTCGAGCAGGAGCTGGTAAAGCTGGCAGGGCTCCGGCCCGTCCTCCGTCCGCAGGCAGCGGAGCGACCACTCGCCAAAGACCTCGCGGTCATAGGGCTGGCCGGCCTGGGGCTCGCCCTCGGCGGCCGGGTCCACCGGCTGTCCCATGGTGAGGTCGGACGAGGGGGCCGCCTCGCCCTCGGCGGGAGCTTCGGCAGGCGCTTCGGGAGCGGCCTCGGCCGGGGCATCTGCCGGGGCGGCGGGGGCTTCCGCAGCGGGGGCTTCAGTGGTCGTATCGTCCGAGGGGGCGTCAGCCGCCTCTTGCGCCCAGACGGGCGCGGTCCAAGCCAGAAGGGCGAGAACGGGGAGGGGCTTGAAGAAGATCGTCATGGATATGTCCGTTCCGGATGTGGCGTCGCCCCCGCGCTTAGCACGCTCTGGCGGGGGTGTCAGGGCCGGACAGCCCCACCTGGACAGGGCCTGTCGCCCTCGTGAACCATGGCGAAAATGAGAAAGGGGTGCGCGGTCGCACCCCTTTCCCTTTTCTCTCCCTGCCGGACTTGGCCAGCTTTCGACGGGACGTTAGGGCAAGGAAAAACGGGCGTCAACGAAATTCCAGCCCACAGGAGCGTGGCAGAACTGCCATGACGGTGCGTCCGAAAGAAGGCCGCACCCGAAGGCACGGCAGTCCCGGGGGGAGGGGGTAGTCCCCGGCTGGAGCCACACCCAGCCGGAGTTGCGGACGAGGTTGCCTGAGAGAGGTTAAGGCCAAGTTAACCGCACGCCCCCAACAGGCTCAAATTTCAGACTGGCCATCATCCCGGGCCAGGGGATGCTTCGTCAGGACCAGCTCCCGCAGCCGCTCGTCGAGGACATGGGTGTAGATTTCGGTGGTCGCCAAATCGGCGTGGCCCAGCATGGCCTGGATCGACCGCAGATCCGCCCCCCCTGCAAGGAGGTGAGTCGCGAAGGCGTGGCGCAGACGGTGCGGCGTGACGCGGTCGAGCGGAACGCCTGCCTGCGCGGCAAGGTCCTTGAGAAGCGCGAAGAACCCCTGGCGCGTCAGGTGCCCGAGCGCGCCCCGCGACGGAAAGAGGAAGCGGGACGGCGGGGTGCCCAGCGCGCGCCTCCCCTCGGCCGCGTCCCGTTCCGCGAGCCAATCGCGAGTCGCCTCGCGCGCCGGGGGGGAGAGGGGCACGAGGCGCTCCTTCCCGCCCTTGCCCTTGACGAGGATCACCCTGGGATCGCCCCGAACGGCCGCGACGGGGAGGGAAACCAGCTCGCTCACCCGCATCCCGGTCGCGTAAAGAAGCTCTAGAAGACAGGTGTTGCGCAGGCGGTCCCGGGAACTGGCCCGGGCGGCGGCGATCAGCGCCTCGATCTCGGACAACTCCAACGTACCGGGAAGCTTCCGGTCCCTCCCGGGTCCCGATAGCCGGAGCGCCGGGTTGTCCGGCCGAAACCCTTCCTCATGGACGAATCGGAACAGCTGGCGGACCGACGACAGCCGCCGCGCGCGCGTGGCCTTGGACAGGCCCTGCGCCTCGCAATCCACGAGGTAGGCGTCGATCTGCGGCGCCTCGGCGGTGGACAGGTCCTGCCCCCGGTGTTCGAGCCAGCCGATGAAGTCCGACAGGTCGCGCGCATAGGCGAGGCGCGTGTTCCGTGCCGCATCCTTCTCGGCCGACAGTGCGTCAAGGAACGCGTCGGCCCAGCGGCGCGAATTCACGCCTGTCTGTCCAGCATAAGGAACTGGAGAGCCGAACGCCGGGCGACATCCTCCAGCCCCAGGGCGCGGAGCGTGGTGATCGCCTCGGTCAGGGCGCGGTGGTCGCCGTCTAGCCCCTGACGGAAGGACGCGATCGCGCGCAGGATGGCCTCTCCCGCCTTTCCCTCGGTCTCGGACGGCTCGGACTGGAAGGCCGCGAGGACCGCCGCCGTCGCCGCGTCGCTCGCCTCGATCCCCTCAGTCTCGCCAGTCGCGATGGCCTGCCACAACTCCTCGCGCGGGGAGGACGGGTCGCGGGACTGGGCGGCCTGTTCATAGACGGGCGACAGAAGGGCCACGCGATGGGCCAGCGCCCCGGCCTCTCCGTCGAGCTTCAGGTCAAGCAGCGCCTCGCCGTAAAGGCGGGCGAAGGGCACTTCGAGCCCGACCTCCTTCATCGCGGCCCAGGCGGGCCCGAGCGCTTCGGTCACGGCGGCCCGGTCGCCCGAGGTCAACGCCCGGTCGAGCCGCTGGATGGCGTCGGCCCGGTCCCAGACTCCTCCGGACGCCGCGGGCTCGCGCGCGGTGTAGATGGCGAGGAGCACGTTCTCGGACAGCGCGCCATGCCGGGCGAGGCGTTCCGCCGCCTCAAGCCTCGCGCGCCAAGCCACGGTGTCGCGCAGGTCGGCGTGCGAGAAGGCGAGCGGCAGCCCCGCTGTGGGCATGAGGTCCCCCACGGCCTCGCGCAGCCGGTAGACGAGGGGGCTCGGACGCGTCGGGGGCGCAGCCTCCAGCTCGGGCTCCGCGTATTCCGGG
>CADCUU010000416.1 GCA_902805995.1 uncultured Rubellimicrobium sp. | reverse complement strand
GCGGCGGACGCGCTGGGCCTCTCCTACTGGCAGAAGACCGGCTTCATCATCCTGCCCCAAGCCCTGCGCCTGGTGATCCCGCCGCTGGTGAACACCTTCATCGGCTTCTTCAAGGACACCTCGCTGGTGCTCATCATCGGCATCTTCGACCTGCTCACGGCGGGCAAGACGGCCATCATCGAGCCGGCCTGGCAGGGCTTCGGCGTGGAGGTCTACCTGACGGTGGGCGCCATCTACTTCGTGTTCTGCTTCGCCATGTCGAAATACAGCCAGGGCCTGGAGGCGGAGCTGAACCGCCACCGCGTCCGCTAAGGAGGAGCCCCCGCCATGAGCGACCAACTGGTGCTGGAGCCCGGCGAGTCCGTCGCCTCCCAAGCGCGGACCGACGCGCCGCCGGCCATCCTGCTGGACAGGGTGAACAAGTGGTTCGGCGCGCTGCACGTGCTGCGGGACGTTTCCATGTCCATCGCGCACGGCGAACGGGTGGTGGTGTGCGGGCCCTCCGGCAGCGGCAAGTCCACCCTGATCCGCTGCATCAACCGGCTGGAGACGCACCAGGAAGGCCGCATCCTGGTGGACAACATGGAGCTGAGCGACGACGTGCGCGCGCTGGACGCCATCCGCCGCGAGGTCGGCATGGTGTTCCAGAGCTTCAACCTGTTCCCGCACCTCACCATCCTGGAGAACTGCACCCTGGCGCCGATCTGGGTGCGCCGGATGCCCAAGGCCGAGGCCGACGCGCTTGCGATGCAGTACCTGGAGCGGGTCCGCATCCCGGAGCAGGCCAAGAAGTACCCGGGCCAGCTCTCGGGCGGGCAGCAGCAGCGCGTGGCCATCGCGCGGGCGCTGTGCATGAAGCCCAAGATCATGCTCTTCGACGAGCCGACCTCGGCGCTCGATCCGGAGATGATCAAGGAGGTGCTCGACACCATGATCGAGCTCGCGCGCGAGGGGATGACGATGCTCTGCGTGACGCACGAGATGGGCTTTGCCCAGGCCGTGGCGAACCGAGTCATCTTCATGGACCAGGGCCAGATCGTGGAGCAGAACACCCCGCGGGAGTTCTTCAACAACCCCCAGTCGGACCGGACCAAGCTGTTCCTGAGTCAGATCCTCGGACACTGAGCAGGCTGTCAGCGTCGGGCGGGGCACACGCCTTTGCGTGCAACGCGGCGGACGACGGTCTGCCGCGCTGTCGTTTCAGATGAGGTCTGAGGGAACCGCAAAGGCCTCGACCTTGCCGCGGCCTTCGAGGACGTCGAGCCAGCTGTCGCTCTCGAAGCGCAGGGCCGCGACGGCGCAGGTCGGGTAATCCTCCCAGCGCGAGTGGTTGGGGGTAGCCCGCGCCAGACGCGCCGCGAGAAGGCCGATGCCCGGATTGTGCCCGATCAGGGCGACCCGGGACGTCTCGGCCTGTTCCAGAACCTCGATCATCGCCTCGGGCGTCGCATGATAAAGCTCACGGTGGTGCGACACTCGCGGGGCAGGAGCCCAATGGGGCAGCATGAGGGTCAGTGTCTCGCGCGTCCTCGCCGCATCCGAACAGAGCACTTCCAATGGCACAAGGCCCTGCCTGACGATCCAGCGGCCCATGCGCGGCGCATCGTGGCGGCCCCGTTGGTTCAACGGGCGGTCGTGGTCGGACTGCGCCGGCGTGCCCCAATCGGATTTCGCGTGTCGGATCAGGAGAAGGTCGAGGGTCATGCCGCGTGGAAGGCCTTCATGTGAAACTCGGATTGTTCGGACAGCCTGCGGCCTTGTCCTACGGGGCAGGCCCGGCGCACGCGGCATCCTTGCAGGCAGTCCGGGCCCTTGTCGAGGAAGGCGTGGCAGCGCGGCACGTCGTAGCCCGAAGCAGTCAGCGCGCCGACCGGGCAGGCCGACAGGCAGGGCCGCGTGCTACAGGTGTCGCAAGGCGGCTTGGATAGGCTCTCCGGTGCTTCGTCTTCCAGCAGGATGGCTCCGCGGTAGCTGATCCAGAGGCCCGCTGTGTCGTGGACGAGAAGGCCGACCGGCGACGGCCAGGCCCGCCCCGACCGGCACGCCCAGGCCGTGAAGGGCCGCCATGGAGGGCCATCCGAGGGGAACACGGCCTTGGTCCGCAGCCCGCAGGCGATCCGCCCGATCACCCGTTTCGACCACCGGTCCAGCGGATCGGGGCGGTCGTCCGTCATCTCCGGCGAGGAGGCGAAGAGGGGCCAAAAGCCCGGCTCGTCCGGCGAAAGGAGCACAACAGAGCGGAAGCGTGGCGCAACCCCGTCCTCGGGGCGGAGGGCGGCCAGGCCCGCAACGAAGAGCCCGTCGCGCGCCGCCTGTTCCGCCAGGGCGGGGAGGGGGCTCACCGCCGCTTGGGCCAGGACTCGGGGTCGGCGCTGCGAATGATGCTGCCCGCGCCCTGGGCAGTGAACAATTCCACCAGCGGGGCATTGGGCAGCCGCCCGTCGAGAATCACCACGGCACGCACTCCGGCCTCGATGGCGGCGAGCGCGGTTTCCACCTTGGGGATCATTCCACCTTTGATAGTGCCCGATTCGATCATGGCCCGGACCCGGTCGGCATCGAGCTGGGAGACGACCTCGCCCGATTCATCCTTCACACCGGGTACATCCGTCAGCAGGAGCAGCCGGTCGGCCTTGAGAGCGCCTGCGATGGCCCCCGCCGCGGTGTCGCCGTTGACGTTAAAGGTCTCGTTCTCTTCCATCCCGGTCGCGACGGGCGCGACCACGGGGATGATCCCGGCCATGTAGAGGTCGCGCAGGACCTGCACGTTCATCTCCACCGGGCGGCCCACGAAGCCCAACTCCGGGTCATCGGCCACGCAGACCATGAGGTCGTCGTCCTTGCCCGACAGGCCCACCGCCCGCCCGCCGGCGTCATTGATCGCCTGCACAATCCGCTTGTTCACAAGGCCCGAGAGGATCATCTCAACGACCTCGACCGTCGCCTTGTCGGTCACGCGCTTGCCGCGCACGAAGGTCGATTCGATCCCCAGCTTGTCCAGCATGGCGTTGATCATCGGCCCGCCGCCATGGACCACCACGGGACGGATGCCCACCATGCGCAGCAGCACGATGTCGCGGGCGAACTGGGCCATGGCCTCATCGTCGCCCATGGCGTTGCCGCCGAACTTCACCACGACGACGGCGTCGGCATATTTCTGCAGGTAGGGTAGCGCCTCGGACAGAGTCCGGGCGGTGGCGATCCAGTCGCGCTTCATGGGCAAACCCTTCAGTCGATTCCGGCGATGATGGCGCGAAGCGTCGCGATCCCTTCCCCCGTCTCAGAGGAGGTGACCACAAGCTCCGGATAGGCGGCGGGGTGTTTCTGCAGCGCGGCGCGGACCTGCTCCAGCACCTTGGCGCGGTCCCGGGGGCCGATCTTGTCGACCTTGGTCAGGACCGCCTGAAAGGTCACGGCCGACTTGTCGAGGAGGGTCAGAATCTCGTCGTCCACCGCTTTGACGCCGTGACGCGCGTCGATCAGCACAAACGTCCGCCGCAGCGTGGGGCGGCCCTGGAGGTAGCTCTTGAGGAGAGCCTGCCACTTCGCGACCACGGCCAGCGGCGCCTCGGCGAAGCCGTAGCCCGGCAGGTCCACGAGGTAGTGGTTCTCGCCCAGGGTGAAGTAGTTCACCTCCTGCGTCCGGCCGGGCGTGTTCGACGCGCGTGCCAGCGCCTTGCGTCCCGTCAGCGCGTTGATGAGGCTCGACTTGCCGACGTTGGACCGTCCGGCGAAGCAGACCTCCACCCGTTCGGCCGGGGGCAGGCCCGACATGGCCACCACGCCCTTGAGGAAATCGATTGGCCCCGCAAAGAGGAGGCGGCCCTTCTCAAGGGCCGCCACGTCAGGGGTCTCCGCTTCGGGGAAGGGGAGGGCCATCACTTGCCCTTGGGCGCGGAGTCGGAGTTGGCCGCCCCCGAACCCCGGCGGAAGCTCGACCGGATGTTGCCGAAGATGTCGGGCTTGGATCCGTGGCTCCGCATGATGAGGTACTGCTGCGTGAAGGTGATGAGGTTGTTCGCGATCCAGTAGAGCACGAGGCCCGAGGCGAAGCTCCCCAGCATGAACATGAAGATCCAAGGCATCCAGGCAAAGACCATCTTCTGGGTCGGATCGGCGGGCGCCGGGTTCAGCTTCTGCTGAAGCCACATGGAGACGCCGAGCAGGATCGGCAGCACGCCCAGCGCGAGGATGTGGAAGATGGAGCCGACCTCGGGCGAACCCCAGGGCAGGAGCCCGAAGAGATTGAGGATCGAGGACGGGTCGGGCGCCGACAGGTCGCGGATCCAGCCCACCCAAGGGGCGTGGCGAAGCTCCAGGGTGACAAAGATCACCTTGTAGAGCGAGAAGAAGATCGGGATCTGGAGCAGGATCGGAAGGCATCCGGCGGCCGGGTTCACCTTGTTGTCCTTGTAAAGCTTCATCATCCCTTGCTGGAGAGCCATGCGGTCGTCGCCGGTGCGCTCCTTGAGCTTCTCCATCTCGGGCTGAAGCTCCTTCATCCGCGCCATGGAGGCGTAGGACTTCCAGGACAGCGGCAGCACCAGCGCCTTGATGACGAAGGTGAGCGCGATAATCGCCCATCCCATGTTGCCGATCAGTTCATGCAGGGTGTGCAGGAGCCAGAACATCGGCTTTGTCAGGAAGAAGAACCAGCCCCAGTCGATGGAATCGAGGAAGCGGTCGATCTGCGGACGCTCGCCATCCGCCTCCGCCCCGAAGAGACGGGCGAACCAGCCAGGGTTGTTCTCGTACGCGCGGATGGTTTCCCATTCTTTGGCGCCGGCGAAGACGTGGCTTTCATAGGTGAGCGTCTCGCCGGGGGCGATGGTTTCGGCGTCCTTGCGGGCCAGGGTCTGGAACATGTCCGAAGCGGGCAGGTAGCGGGCGACCGAGCGGAAGCTGCTGCCGGGCTCCGGGATGAGGGTCGTCATCCAGTACTTGTCGGTGAAGCCCACCCAGCCGTTCGCGGAAACCTCGATCACCTCCTGGCGCGATCCGTCCTCGTTGGCGTCGAGGTCGGCCATGTCCGGGTAATCGATCTCCTGCAACTCGCCGTCCGACATCCGGACCACGCCTTCGTGGAGGATGTAGTTCGAGGGCGTCTCCTCGCGCCCGTCGCGGGCGATGAAGCTGTAGGGCGAAAGGGTTGCGGCAGCCTCGCCCGAGTTGGCGACGGTGTCGGTGACCGTGAACAAGAACTTCTCGTCCACAGAGACGACGCGGGTGAAGACGAGGCCTTGGCCGTTGTCCCAGGTCAGCGTGACGGGGCTATCAGTGGACAGGGTCGCGACGGTCTCACCGCCTTCGTCCGGAGTGGTCTCCAGGGCCGGGCCTGCCTCGGTCGCGGTGCCTTCGACGGCTTGACCTGCCGCGGCTTCGGGCCGGGGGGCGCCTTCGGCCAGCGTCCAGACGGTATCGGGGCCGGGAACCGCGTCGGCCGCGAGGCCCTCGCCCGTCCAGCCATGGACGATGTAATAGGGATAAGGGGAGCCCGCCGGGGTCAGGAGCTGCACGAGCTCGGGGGAGTCGAGCGTCACGCGATAGCCCTTGAGCGACAGGTCGTCGAGCCGGGCGCCCTGGAGCGAGAAGGAGCCGGTGAGCGACGGGGTGTCAATCGCCACTCGGGCGACCCCCTCATCCGTCGCGACCTCCTCCGCTGCGTCGGCAGATATAGCGCCCGCTTCGCCCGCATCGGGCGCGGCCACCCCTTCGGGAACCTCCGCCGAGGTGACGGCGGCCGGATCGGGCGAGGGCGCCTGCTCGGGCGGTGGGAAGAGGAGGAACCACACCAGGATGACGATGAAGCTGAGCGCCGTCGCCAGGATGAGGTTCTTGTTCTGGTCGTCCATTGTCGGCTCCCCGCCGCGAATACCAATAGTCCCGCTGCCGGAGGACCCGTCGCGAGACATCTGGGCGCTTCAAGACCCGAGCGGGCCAAAGGTCAAGCGCTTTTCCCCGCGCGGCAAGGCCGCAGGGGTGAAGCCATGCCCTGACGGGGGCGCTTCATGACACCTTCCCGTGACAGGGACGGTGTCGGCGTAACGGCGTGGCCCGTCGATGTTCAGGTGCTATGGCGCTCAGGTTCGGTCCGGGCAAGACAGGCCGAGGCGGGATGAGCCAAAGCCTGCACTGGTTGAGCTGTCCGTATATGCGGGACAGCGTGGGGCAGGAGTCGTCTGCCGGTGTCCCGGTGCGCCGCCCATAGCCTCCCGACAGGCTTTCCCCGCCCAGATCAGATGGCCCGAAGCTGGCGCGCAAACAAGGCGGCATCGCGGGCCCCCCGAGCCCGAATCCAGGGCGCCACCTCCTCGAACGGCATGGGGCGGGCAATGCCGAATCCCTGGACATGCTCGCAGCCGAGTTGCGCCAGGATGTTTCGCTCCGCAGCGGATTCCACACCTTCGGCCAGCGTGGCGAGGCCCAGCCGGTCGGCCATCGTCAGGATTGCCGCCAGCATGCGCTGCTGCTCCGGATCCGTATCGAGGCCGGTCACGAAGCTGCGGTCGATCTTGATGCGATCGATGGAAAAGCGGCGGATGCAGGTGATCGACGCATGGCCCGTTCCAAAATCATCGAGGTCGAGGCCGCAGCCCATCTGCGCAAGCCCCGACAGGTTGCGGATCACTGCATCCTCGCCCGGCGCGGCTACGACGGTTTCTAGGACCTCCACGACCAGACGGTCGGGGGCAAGATCGAAGCGATCAAGTTCCCAAGTCACGCGGTCTAGGAGATGGGGATCGCGAAGTTCCGGCCCGGACAGGTTGATGCCGACGCGGGGCACCCGGAGCCCCAACGCCTGCCAGTCGTGAAGGGCGCGCAAGGCGTCGCGCAGCATGACCTCACCCAGGCGTCGCATGAGGCCCGCATCTTCAAGGAGCGGGAGGAACTCTGCCGGAGGAATGAGCCCTCGGACGGGATGGCGCCAGCGGGCGAGCGCCTCCAGACCCGTCAGTTCCCCGGTGCGGGCGCAGACCTGCGGCTGAAAGAAGGCCTGCACGGCTCCGCTCTCCAAGGCGTCGGCCGCTTCGGCGGACAGGCCGCCGCGGGACTCGGCCTGGGTCCGAAGCTCCTCCGAATAGATTTGGATCGCGGAGGGCCCGTGCCGCCGCGCCTCGGCCGCGGCCAAGGACGCGGCCCGGAGCAATCCCTCCGCCGTCGGAGCCGGGAGGCGCGAAGACAGCGCCAGACCCACCGACACGGTTGGATGCAGCACGGTGGTGCCGAGAGGAAGTGGCTGCGACAGCATCCTCTGGACCCGTCCGGCCAGCCGGAGCGCGGTCATGGCATCAAGCCTGCGCCCCGGCGCAAGCACCGCCGCGAAGCTCACCCCCCCGAGCCAAAGTGTGACGTCCTCCTCACGCAGCGCCCCCGCGAGCCGGTCCGTAATGGCCCCGCAAAACTCGTCCAGTTGCGTCGCGCCAAGCCGCCTCATCAGCCGGGACAGGTCATCGATCTCAATGGCGAGGGCCGCGGCCTCGCGCCCGATGCAGGGGGCGGACAGCAGGGCATGGTCGAGAGCCTTGACGAGATCCGAGCGCTGGGCAGGCGCGGGTGGGTCGTCATCGGCGCCCGACCTGATGCCGGAGGCGGGCCGCCGTCCCAAGGCCCTGCAGAATGCCACTGCGGCGGGAAACGACAGCGCAAAGGAGAGAAGGCCCAACGCCCCCTCCAAGGCCATCGCGAGGGCGGCCAGCGCCGGGACAACGGCCAGGAAATACCCCTGCCGTCCGTGAAGCAGATAAGCCTGCCGGGCGTCGTCGGGCATGGGGACTTCTCTCGCTAGGACCTCGGGCCGCATATGACACGGCCCGAGTCGCAACCTACACGCGAGAAGGTGACCTAGAGGTTAACGCAGCGAGGGAATCGGCGATGGCCCGCCGTCGGCGTCCCGGCTCTTCGCCTCTCCGATCGAAAGGCTCGCAAAGTCGAAAAGGTCAGGGTCGAGCAGATGCGACGGCCGCACCTGCGTCAGCGCCCGGAACATCTTCTGCCGCCGTCCGGGGACCTTGCGCTCCCACTCGTCCAGCATCGCCTTGATCTGCATGCGCTGGAGCCCTTCCTGGCTGCCGCACAGATCGCAGGGAATGATCGGATAGTTCATGCCCCTGGCGAAACGCTCGCAATCGGCCTCGGCTGCATGGGCGAGGGGGCGGAGCACCAAGAGGTCGCCATCCTCGTTGAGGAGCTTGGGCGGCATCGTGGCAAGGCGCCCGCCATGGAACAGGTTCAGGAAGAACGTCTCCAGGATGTCGTCGCGGTGATGGCCCAGCACGACCGCCTGGCAGCCTTCCTCGCGGGCGATGCGGTACAGGTTGCCCCGCCGCAGACGCGAGCAGAGGGAACAGTAGGTCTTCCCCTCGGGAATCTTGGAGGTCACGACCGTATAGGTGTCCTGGTATTCGATCCGATGGGGGACGCCCATCTTCTCCAGGAACTCGGGGAGGACGGTCGCGGGAAAGCCCGGCTGACCCTGGTCGAGGTTGCAGGCCAGCAGATCCACCGGGAGGAGTCCGCGCCACTTCAGTTCATGCAGGATCGCGAGCAGCGTGTAGGAGTCCTTACCGCCCGACAGGCACACGAGCCAGCGCGCGCCGGGCGTGATCATGCCGAACTGGTCGATGGCCTCGCGGACGTCTTGGACGAGGCGCTTGCGCAGCTTGCGGAACTCGGTCGACTTCGGCGCGCCGAAGAAGAGCGGGTGGATGTCGTCGGGGGTGTCCTGAACGTCGTCGAGCATGGGGCGGCTATGCCAGAGTCGAGGGCTGACGCAAAGAGGGCAGGGCCGTCCGGCCTACCAAGGTCTGAATCGAAGCAGTCCGTTATCCGCACGGAGCAGCGCGGCCCCCGTGAGGGGCCGGCCGGGCGTCACTCCGGCACGTCGTCCACGCCGAAGCCGCCCCAGGGATTGCAGCGGCCGATACGACGCAGCGTCAGCCAGCCACCCCTGAGCGCGCCATGGCGGCGCAGCGCCTCAAGTGCGTAGGCCGAGCAGGTGGGATCGTAGCGGCAGCCATGGCCAACCCATGGCGACAGGAGCAGCCGGTAAGCCCGCACCGGAAGGGACAGGGCCCAGGCCGCGGGCGTCATCTCGCCGCCGCCTGATGTTTGGCATGCACCCGCGCCAGCGCCGCCCTCAGATCCGACAGGAGCTGGTCGAAGGGCAGGGCGGCCGTGACCTCGGGCCGGCCGATCAGGACATAGTCCCAACCGTCCTGGCCATCCTCCGGCAGCACGGCACGCGCCGCCTCACGCAGCCGGCGCTTGGCGCGGTTGCGGGCAACGGAGTTGCCAACCTTCTTGGAGCAGGTGAACCCAACACGAAGGCCCGGTCCCTCCCCTTGGGGGCGGGCGCGGGCCTGGAGCGTGAAGCCGGTGGTGGGTGCGCGCAAAGCCTGGGCAGCGCGCAGGAAATCGGCGCGCTCCGTCAGGATCTGCGGCTGCGGGCTCAGGCGGAAAGGACCTTGCGGCCCTGGGCGCGGCGGCGGTTCAGGATGGCGCGGCCGTTCTTGGTCGCCATACGGGCACGGAAGCCATGACGGGCCTTGCGGACGCGGTTCGAGGGTTGGAAGGTGCGTTTCATGTCGCGTACTCCTGTAGCGCGCGACAGGGCCTCCGAGACCCGCGCGCAATATCCGAAGCCCGTCCCATAGTGGCAGGGCGACACCCTGTCAACGCGGCAGCCGGGACCCAAAGAGGCGTTTGCGGGGTTGACACCTCAAGGCCTACACGATTCCGCGAGCGAACCTTACATAAGGGCGAAGACCGAGAGGGCGCCATGCTGAACTCCCTGTCCGGGCGGTTCCTGATCCTGACGGCGGCCTTCGTCCTACTGGCGGAGGTCCTGATCTTCGTGCCTTCCGTGGCGCGGTCTCGGCTCGATTACCTCGAGCTCCGGCTGGAAGCTGCGCAGATTGCTTCGCTCGCGCTTCTGGCGGACGATTCGCTCGACGAGTCGCTCGAACGGGAGCTGCTGGACAATGCGGGCGTCTACAACGTGGTGCTGCGGCGCGACGAGCTGCGGCAGCTTGCGCTCTCCTCGCCCCTGCCCGAGCCCATCGCGGCCACCTACGACCTGCGCGACACCTCGGCCCCAACGCTGATCCGCGACGCGCTTGCGACCCTGGCCGATCCGGAGGAGCGGATCATCCGCGTCATCGGCCAGCCTGTGCAGGAAGGGGGCCTCCTGATCGAGGTGACGCTGGACCAGGGGCCACTCCGGCGCGCGATGATCGAGGACGGGCTGCGGGTGCTGGCGCTGTCGGCCGTTCTGACCATCCTTACCGCGGGCCTGCTCTTCTGGGCCGTGCGGGTGCTGATGCTGCGGCCCATCGACCGGGTTGTGGGGCACATGCGCGCCTACGCCGCCGCGCCCGAGGACGCCCGGCGCATCATCACGCCTTCCGCCTCCGTCACGGAGCTTCGGGAGGCCGAGGACACTCTCCAAGCTATGCAGACGCAACTCACCGGGGCGCTGCGCCAGCGCGAACGGCTCGCGCAGTTGGGCAGCGCGGTCGCCAAGATCAGCCACGACCTGCGCAACATCCTCGCTTCTACCCAGCTCTTCGCCGACCGGCTGGAGGAGTCCGACGATCCCCATGTTCGGCGCATGGGCCCCAAGATCGTGTCCTCCCTCTCTCGCGCGATCTCCCTTTGCGAATCGACCCTGGCTTTCGGGCGGGTGGAGGAGCCTCCGCCCCGCCTGTCGCGCGTCCCCCTGGCCGCCGTCGTGGCCGAAGTCATCGATGGAGAGCGTCTGGCCGCCGGGGAGGCCGACCTGTCCTTTTCCGAGAACATCCCCGCCGGCATGGTCATCCGCGCCGACGGGGAGCAGCTCTACCGCGTGCTTCTGAACCTCGTCCGCAACGCCCGCCAGGCCCTCACCGCGAGCGGCAAGCCGGGGGAGATCGGGCTCTCCTCCGAGGAGGATGACGAGGCGTGGTGGATCTTCGTGACGGATACGGGGCCCGGCCTTCCCCCGCGTGCGCGCGAGCATCTGTTCCAGGCCTTCCAGGGCGGGGCCACCAAGGGCGGCACGGGCCTGGGCCTCGCCATCGCCGCCGAACTGGTGCGCGGTCATGGCGGTCGGCTGGAGCTTCGCCGGTCGGATGCCAAGGGCACAGAATTCGCGATCCGGCTACCCAAGGCCAACGCCCAGCTCGCCCCACTTGGGCCCCTGCCGGACCGCGACCGTGCCGATCCAGACGCAGAGACGGAGATCGCGATGCTTCTGCGGCGGGAGGGACCCGAAGCGGCGGAGTAGGGGTGGGCTGCGGCTGACCAAGCGGCAGGTACTGCGGAGGGCCGCGAATGGGCCTTGCAAACCCCGGAGGCCGAAGTTACACCGCCACCACTCTGCCGCGCGCTGGTAGCTCAGTTGGATAGAGTACTTGACTACGAATCAAGGGGTCGGGGGTTCGAATCCTCCCCAGCGCGCCAGAGTTTCCGGGCAATAGCAGCTATTCATAGGCGGCGGCTTCGCAGCCAATGTTGAGTTGGCGGGGCTGGGGTAACACTAGGGGTAACGCC
>CADCUU010000415.1 GCA_902805995.1 uncultured Rubellimicrobium sp. | reverse complement strand
ATGGTTGAACTGCACGGGCGAACCCAGGAGCCGTTCGGACATCTCCGGGATGCGGCCGTCCTTGCGCCAGAAGCTCCGGGTGTCGTCGCGGAACTTGTCGTTCCATTCGCGGAAGGGCCAGGGGAAGCCGCCGACCTGATAGCCGCCCTCGCCCACGTCCCAGGGCTCCGCGATGAGCTTCACGCGGTTGAGGATCGGGTCCTGCCGGATCGCGGCGAAGAAGCCGCCCTCGCGTTCGAAGCCCGTGGATTCGCGGCCCAGGGTGGAGGCGAGGTCGAAGCGGAACCCGTCCACATGCATGACCTGCACCCAGTAGCGCAGGGAATCGAGCACCATGCGCAGGACCATCGGATGCGAGACGTTGAGCGTGTTGCCCGTGCCGGTCGTGTCGTAGCTGTGCCGCCTGTCCTCGCTCAACAGGTAGTAGGACGCGTTGTCGATGCCGCGGAACGACAGGGTCGTGCCCTTCTCGTTACCCTCGCAGGTGTGGTTGTAGACCACGTCGAGGATCACCTCGATCCCCGCCTTGTGGAGCCGCCGGATCGCCTCCTTCACCTCGCGGATTCCGCCCCGGCGGAGGTAGCGGGCATGGGGGGCAAAGAAGGACAGCGTGTTGTAGCCCCAGTAGTTCGACAGCCCCTTCTCCACCAGGAACTGGTCGTTGGCGAAGGCGTGGACGGGCAGGAGCTCGACCGCCGTGACGCCCAGCGATTGCAGGTGCTCGATCACCGGCGGGGAGGCGAGGCCGCGGAAGGTGCCGCGGTCGGCCTCGGGCACGCCGGGGTGGCGCATGGTCAGGCCGCGGACATGGGCCTCGTAGACGACGCTGTCCTGCCAGCGGGTGTGGAGCGCGCGGTCCGAATCCCAGTCGAAGTCCGGGTCCACGACGACGGCCTTGGGCATGAACGGCGCGGAGTCGCGGGGGTCGGGCATGTCGTCGTCGCCCTCCTCCAGCACATAGCCGTGGAGCGCGTTGTCCCAGGTGATCTCGCCGCGAAGCTCGCGCGCATAGGGGTCGAGGAGGAGCTTGTTCGGGTTGAAGCGGTGCCCCTCGGCAGGCGCGTAGGGGCCATGGACCCGGTAGCCATACACCTGCCCCGGCCCCACGCCGGGAAGGTAGCCGTGCCAGATGCCGCCTTCCATGGCCGGCACTTCAAGGCGGTGGGTTTCCGTCTTGCCGGCGTCGTCGAACAGGCAAAGCTCCACGCGGGTGGCGTTATCGGAAAAGAGGGCGAAGTTGGTGCCCTGTCCGTCGAACTCGGCACCCAGCGCGTCGGCATGGGCGGATTCGCGGTCGAAGGCGAGGGTCGGCGAAGGCATCTTGAGCATTCTGGGCTTTCAGTCGAAATTCTAGCGGGGCTTGAGGGTGGCGAGGCCGGGGAAGCGGCCTCCGAACTGCGCGCGCATGAGCTCGGCCGCGCGGGCCGTCAGCATGGGCGCGGTGATGAGGGTGGTGCCCCCGGGCGTGACGCGGAACCAGCGGGCGTCCTCGCCCGGGTCCTCGCCCACGGTCAGGTTCGCGGGGACGATGGCGCCGGGGGCCACGACGGCGCGCGACAGGCGGGCGCCGGGGGCCACCCGGGCGCCTTGCAGGACGGCAGTGTCCTCCAAGAGCGTCCAGCGCCCGCGCTGGCGCGCGCCGAACTTGGGGGCGGAGAGGCGCAGGCCCGCCACCTCGAAGGCCAGGGCGCGCCCGTCCTCGTCTCCCAGGGGGCTCGCTTCCTCGCCAGGGGGGAGCGCGCAGGGGGTGCCGCGCTCGAAGTCGAGGACGGCGGCGCGCAGGTCGTCCAGGGTGTCGATGTCGCGCCAGTAGACGTCCTCGGGAACATCCCAGAGCGCGAGCTGCCCCTGCGCGGCGAGGCCCGGGAGGACATCGGCCCAGAGATCGCCCGCGGAGGCCACGGCGTCGCGCAGGGTCGGCCAGTCCAGCACGCAGGGCGCGGGCGCGCCGACCCGGCCCTCGCGGGAGGCCACCGTGGCCGGACGGCCCCCGGCGCGGTGCAGGTCGAGCAGACCGCGCAGGTCGAGCGCGTGCACCTGATCCGCGGGCAGGACCAGCACCTCGCGGGCCTCCTCCTCTTCGAGAAGCCGGGCCAGGGCGGGGGCGGTTCCAGGCACCTCCAAGCGGGGCCCGTCGCGCAGGGTGAGCGCGATCTGGTCGCCCCATTGCGCGCGCAGATGGCGGGCCAGGGTCTCGGGCCGGTGGTTCAGCGCCACGAGGAGGCGCTCGGCCCCGAGGTCAACCGCGCGTGCGACCGCGAAATCGGCCAAGCGGCAGCCCGCGAGCGGCAGGGCAGGCTTGGCCTCCTGCGCGCCGAGTTCGTGGAGCCGGGCTCCCTGTCCGCCGGCGAGTAGCACGGCCAAGGGCGGTGACCGGTCGAGCATGTCGGCGGGGACCAAGCGGGAACTCCAGGGGGACAGTGGGGCGCGTCGGCACAACCGCATCGGGGCGGCAGGGTTCCGCGACGGCTGACAAACAACGGGATCAGGGCGGCGTGACGGGACGTCCGGCCCGCCCCGCCCCGTCCTGTCCCGTCCTATTCCACCGCGCGA
>CADCUU010000414.1 GCA_902805995.1 uncultured Rubellimicrobium sp. | reverse complement strand
TGTGCTTTCCGGGCCCGCTTGGCAGACACCCTTGCCGCCATCCTTGCACTGCCATCACCCCTGCGCTCACAGGCGGCATTCAAGGCGCGAATGAAAGCCACGCCGCTGCAATGGCTCAAGCAGCAGACAAAATATGTCCTTCGGCGTATGGGCTGGCCGACACACGGGCTGCTCCGCAGTGCCTGAAGCTGACATGCCACATGCACCCGGCAGGGCAGCGTGACTGAAGCCGACTCCGGGCGTTCCCGGAGCGCAGATGCTTCCTGATCTCGGAGAACTCGTCTGAATGCATCATTGTGCCGCTGAAAGTAGGCGGACGCGCAACAGCACCCCACTTGTCTGCGACTTGGAGTCGTACGCCTGAGCTATCTCCCTCTTTGTTGACAAGGGTCTCCCGCAGTTCTCCGGCTGTCCTTACCCCCGGAAAAGCGCAGTACGCAGTGAGATTTCCGTCGCGCATGAGGGTGTCGGACGAGCGAAGGCAGATCGGACAGTTCTCGCCCTGGAGAGCTGAAGAGAAACTGTCTCACATGGCTGTTTGGTGACCGTCTCGGTCATGGGATGTTTCGCGAATGCATAGGTAGCCATCACGCCGTCGCCGGCTCCAACCGCTCGCCCGATTGGCCCTATCTTGATCGGTAAGGGCGGCTGCTTGATCGACGCGCCAGACCCGGCTGTACGATGCGGCAGAGCCAAGATCTTGAATGGGGCCTCGGGGCGCATCTCCCCCGCGCTACAGCGACGGCCCGAGTTCGAGGGGTGAGCCGTCCGAGAAGCGCGACAGGCGGAAGCGCTGGAGGTCATGGCCCGGGGCGTCGCCCGCGACGAGCGACGCCACGACGCGTCCCGCACCCGGACCGATGCCGAAGCCGTGCCCGGAGAAGCCGGTGGCCAGCACGAGCCCTGGCAAGGCGGCCACTCGGTCGATGACCGGGACGACATCGGGCATGGTGTCGATCATCCCAGCCCAGGTCGTGCGGAGTTGCGGGCGGCCAAGGCTGGGAAAGGCGGCCGCGAAGGCGTCCTGCGCCCCGGCGAGCGCGGCGTGATCGGGACTGGGATCGAGGATGCGCATCCGCTCGAAGGGCGATGCCTCATCGGGCGCCCAGCCGCGCGGCGTGCCCCAGGCATCAGGAAAGCCACGAGGCGCTGTGGGCCTGAGCCGCGTCGAGCGCCAGTCCTTGCGCAGGAGGGGTACAAAGGTCCGGGCGTGGCGGAACGCATCCGGACCCACGTAGAACCCGTGCCTTGCGCTGGCTGCAAGGCTGTAGCCTCCGTCCGCGCGGCGGCGGAAGGCGAACCGTCCATCGGCGGCCGCGCCGGGGAAGACCTCGGGCAGGGGCTCGGTGGCGGCGACCGAGGCCAGCACCGCAAGCTGCGGCAGCGCCACGCCCTCGGCGCGCAGGAGCAGCGACGACCAGGCGCCGCCCGCGAGCACAACCTGATCGCAGGCGATCCGCCCGGCTTCGGTGATGACACCGGCCACGCGCCCGCCTTGGCGGTCGAGAGCGCGGACAGCGCAGTTCTCCACGATTACAGCCCCTCGCGCCACGGCGCCTTCGGCCAGGAGGGGCACCGCCACCCAGGGCTCGGCGCGCGCATCCGAAGGGGTCCAGAGACCTCCATGCCAGCGACCGGCCGAGCCCTCGAGGCGCTCGGCCACCTCGGCCCGCCCGAGCATCCGCGTGTCCAGCCCATGCGCCTGCGCATGCGGCAGCCAAGCCTCGAAGGAGGCGAGGTCGGCCTCGGTGTCGGCGAGGTACAGGACCCCGGTGCGACGAAAGCCCAGGGCGTCCCCGAACTCCTGGGCCAACCGCTCCCAGATGCGGAGGCTTTCGACCATGATCGGCAGCTCGGCCGGGTCGCGACCCTGCTGGCGCACCCAGCCCCAATTGCGGCTCGACTGCTCCCCGGCGATCCGACCCTTTTCGCACAACGTCACGCGCAGGCCGCGCTCCGCCAGGAACCAAGCGGTCATGACGCCGATCACGCCGCCGCCGATCACCACCACGTCACAGGCGGAAGGCGGAGGACCGGGGTAGCGGATGGGACTTGAGGTCGAGATCGGGAAGGTCATGGAGCGGCTCCGCCTGGGGCCGGGTCCGGCCTTGCCGACGCGACCTCTGGCACTGGGCCGGCACCCGACAGGAACCGGTACACCGAGGAGCGCGCGATCGCGAGCCGCTTGGCAATGGCTGAAGGGCTGAGCCTCTCCTCAGCATGCAGACGGCGGACCTCGTCCGAGTCGATCCTGCGCTTGCGGCCCGTGTAGACGCCCCGCTCCTTGGCCGCCGCGATCCCCTCCATCTGCCGCTCGCGCCGCAGATTTGTCTCGAACTCAGCGAACACGCCCAGCATGTCGAAGAACGCCTTGCCCGCGGCGGTGGAGGTGTCCACCGGCGGCTCGGTGGCCTTGAGGATCACGCCCCTAGTCTTCATCTCATGTACGATGTCCTGGAGGTCCTTGAGGGAGCGGGCCAGCCGGTCAAGGCGGGTGATGACCAGCGTGTCGCCCCGGCGAAGGAACCGCAGCACGACGTCGAGTTCGGTCCGGTCCTCCCGCTGGGTGCCAGTCTTCTTCTCCGACCGGATCACCTGGCATCCGACTGCTCGGAGCGCCGCCTCCTGAGGCGAGAGGTGCTGGTCGCCGGTGAACACGCGAGCATAGCCGTAGAGGGTCATGGGAGAGGCATTCTGTCCGAAGAGGGTCCAGACCCGCTCACGTTATTGTCCGACATCACCGGGAGCCACCCTGATTTGCACGCACGCCCGTGTCCGATGCGAATGCCCGGCCGGAGGAGACCCGAACTGACAGGTAAACACGTGAGACGCTCAGGGGGATGGGTTAACGCGACGCGGCCAGCGCGCCCGCCACAACGAGCACTGCGCCTGCTGCTGTGCTCCAGGACACCGTTGCCACCCCGAGCAGCGACAGCAGCAAGAGACCAACAAGCGGCGTGAGGTAGGCCAGCCCAGAGATCGTCGCCATGTGACCTGTCCGGCTGGCGAGATCCCAGAGCGCGTTCGAGAGCGTCAGAGGCGCCACACCGATGGCCGCGATGGCCAGGAGCTGAGGCCAGGCAAGCTGGGGGGTCGTCTCGAAGGCGAAGTGCAGACCAAGGGCTAAGACAGCCATAAGGCCCATGGACGGTCCGATCACATCGTGCTGCTCCTGCCCCTTAGAGCGGATAGCTGCATAGACCGCGAAGGTGAGCCCACTTGAGAAGGCCAACAGGAAACCAAGAGGATCAAACCCTTGCGCAAAGGTCGGGCCGATGGCGAGCGCCGCGCCTGTGAAGGCTGCTCCGATGCCGAGCCACTGGCCGCGTGTGATCCGCAAGCCGTTCATGCGCGAGGCGATCAGGACCAGGAGAATGGGCCAGAGATAGGCGATGACGTTCGCCTCGGCCGGGCCGATCCGGGGCATGGCCATGAGGTAGAGCACATTGTTGGTGAGGAGCCCGCCCGCCACGAGCAGAAGCGTCCGTAGCGGCGTCTGCCTCCATGCCCGCCCATGTCCCGTGG
Organism: uncultured Rubellimicrobium sp.; assembly: GCA_902805995.1. Taxonomy (GTDB): domain Bacteria; phylum Pseudomonadota; class Alphaproteobacteria; order Rhodobacterales; family Rhodobacteraceae; genus Rubellimicrobium. Next base: position 8,059 of record CADCUU010000414.1, on the reverse strand, counting down.
CGGTGCTGCGTGCCAAGGCCACAGCGAAGCCCGTAGCCGAGCCAAGCGAGATGATCAGGAACGGTGGCGCTGGCTGGGCCCAAGTGGCCAGTGTGGGCCAGGTAGCCCAGAGGAGCACCGCCCCGAGCGCAAGAGATACCGCGCGTGCTTTGGGCCCCAGCGACAGGATCGGAGTCAGGACGCGCCACGAGCGGAAAGCAAGGATCGAAACCGCTGCCATTGGGGCCATTCTCCCGTGTTCCGACACGACCTGCGCCGCAGGTAGCCTAGGGCTGCCAGCAACGAAGCCCAAGGCCCAGCCGACGACCCTCCGGGTCACGGCGCACGTTGTGCCATGATGCCTCGGGAGCGTGAGGCAAAGCCGCATCCGCTCCTTCTAGGCTGCGCCCGCATCTGCCTCAATCAAATCAGAATATCTTGTCCGGTGCTGTCAGAAGCAATGCTCGATGGGGGCCCGTTCGCGCATTCAGGCCGATGCCCGGCGAGATCGTGCTTGCGCGCGGCCAGGACGATCCGGCGGACCTCCTGCCTGCTTGTCCGGCTCCAGAGCATGCTTATGGGCTGGCAACGACGTTCCCGACGTGGTCCACTCCGAACAAATCACCGGCCCCGGAGGCTGCCTTCTGAACCAGGGACCCCCTTTATGGCGTTCTCTGGCCCGAAGGCTGGGGGGGCAAGGCGGTCCTTCAGCGGGCCCGAGGGAGGAGACGCGATGGACAAGGTCGTCGCAGGGATGACGCGCCTCTTGGAATGGGCGCTGATCGGACTGCTTGCGGGCATGGCGGGAATGGTCCTGCTGAACGTCGTGCTTCGCTATGGCTTCAACAGCGGGATCGCCTTCTCCGAGGAGATGTCGCGCTACTTCTTCGTCTGGCTCACCTTCATCGGCGCGGTCCTCACCTTCGGAGAGCATGGCCATATCGGGGTCGAGACCCTGGTGCGCCGGTTCGGACGCAGCGGGCGGCTCGCCTGCATGGCGATCTCCAACGTCATCGTCCTGTTCTGCGCGGGCGTCTTCTTCTGGGGCACGTGGCTCCAGCACGACATCAACGCGTCCATGACCGCGGCGGTGGTGGAGCTTTCGATGATCTGGGTCTTTGGCGTGGGCTACTTCTGCGCGCTGGGCATAGGGCTGATCGCGGCGATCCGGATCTGGCGCATCCTGACGGGTCGCACGACCGATGCCGAGATCGCCCATTTCGCCGGGGAGTGGGGCGACGGCCCCGTCATCAACAGGGGTGGCGAATGACCATCGTCGTCTTTCTCGTCACGATCTTCGCCACAATGGCCGTCGGCGTTCCGGTGGCCTTTGCGCTGATGTTCTGCGGCATCGTGCTGATGCAGTGGATGGGCATCTTCAACGCCTCGATCCTGTCGCAGCAGATGATCCAGGGGGCCAACACCTTCACGCTGCTCGCCATCCCGTTCTTCCTCCTGGCAGGGGAGCTCATGAACGCGGGCGGGCTGTCGAGGCGGATCGTCGATTTCGCCATCGCCTGCGTGGGCCACATCCGCGGGGGCTTGGGACTCGTGGCCATCGTTGCCGCGGTCATCATGGCCTCCCTCTCGGGCTCGGCCGCCGCGGACAGCGCGGCCCTGGCCTCCATCCTGATCCCGATGATGCGCGAGGCGGGCTATGACGTCCCGCGCTCCGCCGGGCTGATGGCGTCAGGCGGCATCATCGCGCCGGTAATCCCGCCCTCCATCGCCTTCATCATCTTCGGGGTGGCGGCTAACGTGTCCATCACCGGACTTTTCCTCGGCGGCGTCGTGCCCGGGCTCCTGATGGCTCTCACGCTCGTGGTCATCTGGATGGTCGTGGCGCAAAAGGACCGGGTCGCGGTTCTCCCGCGCGTTCCCATGCGGGAGCGCCTTCGGGTGACCGGGCGGGCGACATGGGCCCTGGTCATGCCCGTCATCGTGCTGGGCGGCATCCGGCTGGGCGTGTTCACCCCCACCGAGGCCGCCGTGGTCGCGGCCAGCTATGCGCTGTTCGTCGGTCTCTTCGTCTATCGGGAGCTGAAGCTCCGCGATCTTTACGGGGTATTCCTGTCGGCGGCCAAGATCACCTCGGTCGTGCTGTTCCTGGTGGCCGCTGCGCTGGTGACCTCCTGGCTCATCACCCGCGCCAACATCCCGGCCGAGATCAGCGGCTTCCTGGCCCCCGTGATCGACCGTCCCAAGCTCCTGATGGTGCTGATCGTGATCCTGGTGCTTCTTGTGGGAACGGCGCTCGACCTCGCGCCGACGATCCTGATCCTCACGCCCGTGCTGATGCCGCTGATCAAGCAGGCCGGGATCGACCCGGTCTATTTCGGGGTGATCTTCGTCATGGCGAACTGCATAGGCCTCCTTACTCCGCCGGTGGGCGTGGTGCTCAATGTGGTGAGCGGCGTGGCCCGCGTTCCGTTCGGGCAGGTCGTCGTTGGCGTGATGCCCTTTCTTTTCGGTCAGATCGCGCTTCTTTTCCTTCTGGTCCTGATCCCCGAGATCGTGACGGTGCCGCTCAACTGGCTCCGCTGACGGGCCCAAATCATCGAAGCCTTTGGGAGGAGACAAAGATGAAACTGACCCAGACTGCCCTCGCGGCGCTGCTTGCCACGGTCGCGGCCCTGCCAGCCGCCGCGCAGGTCGAGACGCGCACCATCACCATATCCAACGGCGTCGCCGAGACGCACCCCGTGGCGAACGGGGTGACGGCCATGCAGGCCTGCTTCGACGAACGCACCGGCGGGGCCTGGACGCTCAGCGCCCACTGGTCGGCCTCGCTCGGCAACGACCTCGACGCGACGCAGGCGCTGCGCTCGGGCACGCAGGAGATGGTCGTCACCTCGACCTCGCCGCTCGTGGGGATCGAGCCGGCGCTGGGCGTCTTCGACCTTCCGTTCCTCTTCGCCAACGAGCAGGAGGCCGACGCCATCCTCGACGGCGAGTTCGGGCAGATGATCTCGGGCAAGATGGAAGCCTCGGGCCTCGTCAACCTCGCCTACTGGGAGAACGGCTTCCGCAACCTCACCAACTCCGTGCGTCCGGTGACGAAGCTCGAGGATCTCGAGGGGATGCGGGTGCGGGTGATGCAGAACGACATCTTTCTCGACACCTTCTCGAACCTCGGGACGAACGCGATGCCGATGGCCTTCGGAGAGGTGTTCACCGCCCTGGAAACGGGGACCATCGACGCGCAGGAGAACCCCTACGTGACGATCGACACCTCGCAGTTCTTCGAGGTGCAGGACTATCTGACCGAGACGCGCCACGCCTACACGCCGTTCATGGTGCTCTTCTCCAAGCCGATCTTCGACACCTATTCGGCCGAGGAGCAGCAGATCCTGCGGGACTGCGCGTTGGAAGGGCAGACCGCGCAGCGGCAGGCGAGCCGCGAGTTGTCCCAGCAGTCTCTGGAGCGCGTCCAAGAGGCCGGGATGGCGTTCAACCAGCTTGAGCCGGCCGAGATCGAGCGCATCCGCGAGGCCGTGACCAGCGTCTACGAGACCCACGCTGACACGATCGGCCGTGATGTCGTCGAGGCGATGCAGGCGGCCCTGGACGAACTCCGCTCCGGCGGCTGACCTACGACCCCCGGGGCGCGCCGTCGAGGCGCGCCTCACCCCCCAGGATCTCGCATGACTTCTCCGGCCTCCCCCGCCTCGTCCCGTCTGGCGGGTCTCTCTCCCTCGGCGCTGGGCATCCTGCTCATGCTGCTGGGCATGTTCATGTTCTCGCTCAACGATGCGATCGGGAAGTGGCTGGTGGCCACCTATTCCGTGGGGCAGGTTCTGCTGATCCGAAGCGCGGTGGCCTTGGCCGTGCTGGGTCCCATCCTGTGGCGGTTCGGGCTCCCGCGCCTCTTCTCGGTCGAGCGGCCCCGGATGCAGGCCGCCCGTGTGGCCTTCTCGACGGGGGAGGTCGTCTGCTTCTACTGGGCCGTGACCTATCTGCCGCTCGCCGATGTGATGACTTTCTGGATGGCCGCGCCCATCTGCGTGGCGGTGGCCGCGCCGCTCCTCCTGGGGGAGCGCGTCGGCCCCTGGCGATGGGGCGCCATCGCGGCGGGCTTCCTGGGTGTCCTGATCGCGCTGGAGCCCTTTGCCGCCGGGCCAAGTCGGGGCGGGGCCGTCCTCGTGGCCCTGCTGGGCACGGCCTGTTTCGCCGCGATGGTGCTGACCGGCCGGCAGCTTCGGGGTACGCCCGACACGACGCTGGTCTTTTGGCAGATCTGCGGCGCGCTCCTGGCGGGGCTTGTGATGTCGCCCTGGGACTGGGTGCCGCCGACCGCGCCGGATTTCGCGCTCCTGGGCCTTCTGGGCGTCGTGGCCATGCTGGCCCATGTCTGCGTGAACCGTGCGCTGAAGCTCGCCCCGGCGGCGCATGTGGCGCCGTTCCAGTACACGCTCCTGCCTTGGGCCGTGGTGCTCGGCTGGCTCTTCTTTGGGGACCTGCCGCGCGCGGGGATGGTCGTGGGGGCGCTGATCATCATGGGAGCGGGACTCGTCATCTTCGTCCGGGAGAATGCGAAGGGGTAGGGCGGGGGCCATCCTGGGGGCCTCGGCCTGCCGTCAGGGAACCACAGCTCGCTTGCGGGGGTTCGCAGCGCGACCCGACACACCAATCCCCTGGAGCCCGCCATGACCCTGGACGCAAAGGCCGATGCCGCGCCCGACACCTACGACGCTTCGCTGGAAACACGCGCCCCGGACGAGGCCGAGACCAGCGCCGCCCTGAACGCCAACATGCGCCAGATCCAAGAGACGACCTTCGCGGATTATGGCCATGCCCTGCGCAGCGTCCATGCCAAGAGCCACGCCCTGATCCAGGGCGGGTTGCGCGTCCTCGACGGACTGCCGCGAGAGCTTGCGCAGGGGATGTTCGCGCGGCCCGCGACCTATCCGGTGATCCTGCGGCTTTCGACCAATCCGGGCGACGTGCTCGATGACAGCGTGTCATCGCCCCGGGGAATGGCGATCAAGGTGATCGGCGTGGAGGGCGAGCGCCTGCCCGGATCGGAGGGGGACCGGACCCAGGACTTCGTCATGGCGAACGCTCCCGCCTTTGCGGCCCCCGACCCCAAGGCCTTTGCCGCGAACCTGTCGCTTCTGGCGGCCACGACCGACACCGGACAGGCTTGGAAGAAGGCGTTCTCCGCCGCTCTGCGCGGCGCCGAGTCGGCGGTCGAGGCGCTGGGCGGTAAGAGCCCGACGCTCACCTCCCTCGGCGGCCAGCCGATCACCCATCCCCTAGGGGAGACCTTCTACACCCAGACGCCCTTCCGCCATGGCGACCAGGTGGCCAAGCTGTCGCTCGCGCCGGTCTCGTCCGGGCTCAGGGCCCTCGCGGGGCGGCCCGTCGATGTGCGGGGGCGGCCGAACGGCCTGCGCGAGGAGGTCATCGCGTTCCTCCGCGACCATGAGGCCGAATGGGAGCTGCGCGTCCAGCTCCGCACGAACCCCGGGACGATGCCCGTCGAGGATGCCTCGGTACCCTGGCCTGAGGAGGAGAGCCCCTATATCGCCGTGGCCCGCATCACTGCGCCGCGGCAGCCCGCGTGGAACGAGGCGCGGGCGGGGCAGGTCGATGACGGCCTGGCCTTCAGCCCCTGGCACGGCCTGGCCGCGCACCGACCGCTGGGCGGCGTCAACCGCGTGCGCAAGGAGGCCTATGAGGGCGCGGCCGCGTTCCGGGGGCAGAAGAACCGCTGCCCGATTGCGGAGCCTTCGCCGGACCTGCGCCTCGACCATGGGGCGGCGGTGACCTACGGCACCGCCCCGGGGCGCGAGGGGCGACGCCCCAACACCCCGGATGCACGGCCCGGCACCATCGGCCAACCCCTGAACGAGACGATGCGCCACGCCGCCGGGGGGGCGGCGGGCGGGCTTGCGGCGGGGGTGCTCCTGTCCGGGATCATCGCCGGAATGGGGGCAGCCCAAGGGCGCGCGTCGGAACTGGTGACCCTGGAGCGCCGGACTTTGAGGCGGCCGGAGCGCCCCGAGACCTCCGGCGCGGTTGGGGAAGAGATGCTGGCGCATGGCGGCCACCTCGCCCTGTCGGCCATCGCGGGCGCGGGCTATGGCGCGGTCCACCGGGGCGAGGGGTCCCCGTTGGCCGCCGGGCTGGCCTTTGGCGTGGGCTTCTGGGCGCTGGCCTACGGTGCGGTCGGGCCGAGCCTTGGCGTGACGCCCAAGCCCTGGCGCGACTCTCCGTCGAGCCTTGCCCAGCATGCGATGCTCCATGCCCTATTCGGAGTCGCCACGGCCTTGGCCGCCGAGCGCATCGCCCCCCGGCTGTAGGGGGGCACCGGCGGCCCGCGATTTCAGCGGGCCGCCGTCCGAGGCCTGCCCGCGATCTGAAGGGGTCGAGAGGCAGTTCGCTTATCGGTGTTCGAGTGGCTTGGGGACTCGACAGCAAGGCGTATGGCGGGTCCCGCGCTATCCGTTCCGCTTCAGGGTAGGCGAGGCGGGGCAACCGGGACTGCCCGTGCCGTGGCTTCGACATCTTGTGGTCTCGCCGTTGCTGACGAGGGCGGCGCCGATAGTTCAAGCCGTCATTCTCGACGGTCCCGCGCCGACGCTCAGCCCGCATCGGCGAGGCAGCAAAGCGCTCCAGGAAGGGACGCCCGTCGCGAGCCCGCGCCAGATCAGCGGGCGAGGGGGTCGCGCCAAGCCCGCCCTTTATTGGACGGGCTGGACCTCGTCAGCGGCCGAGGCTGTCTGCGTTCCGCTCGGCGCGACCCGCCAGACCGTGTTCGACAGGTCATCGGCGACGATCAGGGCGCCGCGCGGGTCCACGGTGACCCCGACCGGGCGGCCGCGCGTGTTGCCCTCGTCCAGAAGGAACCCGGACACGACATCGATGGGGTCGCCCGAGGGGCGGCCGTCGCTGAACGGCACAAAGACCACCTTGTAGCCGACGGGCTCGTCGCGGTTCCAGCTGCCATGCTCGCCGACGAACACCCCTTCCGCGAACTCCTCGCCCATGGCCTCGTTCGAGAAGGCGACGCCGAGCGCGGCCACGTGCGCGCCCAGGGCGTAGTCCGGCTCAATGGCCGAAGCGACGAGGTCGGGGTCCTGCGGCTGCGCGCGGGGGTCGACGTTCTGGCCCCAGTAGCTGTACGGCCAGCCATAGAAGCCGCCGTCCTGCACCGAGGTCAGGTAGTCCGGGACGAGGTTCGGCCCGATCTCGTCCCGTTCGTTGACCACCGCCCAAAGCTCGCCCGTCCCGGGCTGGATCGTGAGGGCGGTCGGGTTGCGAAGGCCCGTGGCGTAGGGGCGGTGGGCGCCGGTCGCCACCTCGATCTCCCACACCATGGCGCGGTCTTCCTCGGCCGCGATGCCCCGTTCGGTGATGTTGCTGTTGGACCCGATGCCGACGTACAGGAAGCGCCCGTCGGCGCTGGCGGTCATCGCCTTGGTCCAGTGGTGATTGATCTCGGATGGCAACTCCACCAGGGTCGTCGGCGGCCCGCTCGCCTCGGTCTGGCCCTCGGCGTAGTCGAAGCGGACCACGGCGTCCTGGTTGGCGACGAAGATGGCGTCATCCACTAGCGCCAGCCCGTAGGGCGCGTTGAGGCCTTCCGCGAAGACGGTCCGAAGCTCGTAGGTGCCGTCCCCGTCGGCGTCGCGCAGCAGCGTCAGCCGGTCGCCGCCCTCCACCGAGCTCTTGCCGAGGCTCTTGATGAAGCCTGCGATAATGTCCTTGGGGCGCAGCGCGGGGGCGCCGCCGCCCGACCCTTCGGCGATCAGGATGTCCCCGTTGGGCAGGACGATGGTCTGGCGCGGGATCATGAGGTCGGTGGCGATGGGCGTGATCGTGAACCCCTCCGGAACGGTGGGGAGGTCGTCGCCCCACATCGCGGGCCTCGGGATGGTCATCGAGGGCAGCAGGCCGCGGCTCGGTTCCGGCAGTTCCGGGTCGGAGCCGTACTGCGAGGAGGTGGTCTGGCCGAAGGCGGCCAGCGGGACCGCGACCAGAAGGCCGGTCAGCAGGAGCGAGCGCATGGTCAATATCCCTTCTCGCGGAAGCCGGAATAGCCGATCCAGGCGGCGACAAGGGCCAGCGCCGTTGC
>CADCUU010000413.1 GCA_902805995.1 uncultured Rubellimicrobium sp. | reverse complement strand
TAACGAGAGGTGAACGCACCGTTCGGTGGTGGGTCGATCCGCGCAACACCCCGGGGGCAAGGCACTGATACCGCCCAGCCTATGAACTCAGGCATGGCAGCCAGGGATAGCTGGTGAGGGACTGAATGCGCCCGGGCTCCTGGGCCAGGCCTGTCCAGGCGGCGCAACACGCGTCCACAACGGCCCCGTAGTCCTCGAGGAGGCGATGGGAAAGGTATCGCTCCCGCAGGTAGAGCCAGAGACGCTCGACCGGGTTGAGCTCCGGCGAGTAGGGCGGCAGCGGCACCAGGGTGACGTTGTCGGGCACCACAAGGGCGCGGGCGCCGTGCCAGCCGGCCTGGTCGAGCACGAGCACGGCGTGAGCGTCTGGGGCGATCTGGGCCGACAGCTCGGCCAGGAACCGGCTCATCGCCTCTGTGGACACCGTGGGCAGGACCAGCGCCACCTCGGCCCCTGTGGCCGGCTCAACGGCCGCGAAGAGGTAAGCCGACGCAAAGCGCTTGTCGCACAGCCCTGACGGGCGCTGGCCCCTGATCCACCAGCGGTGACTGGTGCGCCCCTTCTGGCCCACGCGGGCGTTCGCCGGGATGACAGTCCCCCGGACTGTCACCCGATCCGGCTCACTCCTCGAACCACAGCGCAATGCGCTTACCAGGGTGGGCCTCCTGGGCTGCTGCTATGGCCTCGGCGAGGCCCCCCCTTTGAAGGCCTGCTGCGCCTCGGCATCGGCCTGCGGGTGTCGCGGCCGGGTCTTCTGCTTCGACAATCCGAGCCGCCTCAGCACCCGCGACAGGCTGGCCGGGTGTAGGCTCTTACCCCAGCGCTGCGCGATCTCATCCGCGAGCGCGGGCAGCGTCCACTCCGTGCGGCCATGGCGGGCGAGATCAGGCCCGGCGAGCACGAGTTGCTTGAGCGCCGCGCCCTCCGCCGCGTCCAGCACCGGCCGGCGGCGGCCCTTGGGTCGGTCGTGCAGCCCGGCCAGCCCTTCGGCGTTGTAGCGCACCACCGCGTCGTGCAGCGCTTGCCGCTCCATGCCAGACAGCCGCGCCGCCTCGGCCCGGCTCTTCCCCTCGAGCGCATGGGCGATCGCATACATCCGCGAGGCGGCCCGCGGGTCCTTCTCCCGCCGCGCCAAGGCGCGCAACTCCCCCGCGCTCAAATCCGTCCGGATCTCCAATGCGACAACCATCGGCTTCCCCCTTCTGATCAGGCAACGGAATCACCAAGCCAGTCAGGCAGGAAGAGCCAAACGAGTCACCTCAGGCGTTTGCCGGTATAAGACTAGTCTTACTGCGTCACAAATTGAGCTGAGGGCGCATCGGCGCCGTGCAGCATGGACATCGCTCGAGCCGTCGAACGAGGCCGACGATCAGGCAGCGGCGCATGGTAGCAATCGAGTTCTCGATGTGCCGTTCTGGTCTTATGGGCGGGCGATCTCCGGGGCGAACCACCGGGAAGCGGAGACGTCTCGAGGAGCTTCGCTGGTTCTGAGGGGGGAAGCCTCGCCCGTTCGGCGACCAGAAAGGCATAAGCGGCAATGCACAGCGTGGCGTGGTGGTGAAAGCCTCGCCAGCCCCGGCCCTCGAAGTGCCCGAGCCCGAGTTCCTGCTTCAGGTCCTGGTAGTCCCGCTCAATGCGCCAGCGCAGCTTGGCGAGTCCGACCAGCCGGTCGAAGCCGATGTCTGCGGGAACGGTCGCCAGCCAGAACCTGGTGGGCTTCTCCTCCTGCGGCGGCCATTCGACGAGCAGCCATTCTTCGTCCCGGGGCACGCTGCGGTCAACGTCCCGGTGCGCGGCACGCACCCGTACACGGGCAAAGCGCGAGGTCAGGGCGCCGGTCCCGCCCTCACGCCACGTGATCGTCCTCCAGGCCTCAGCAGGAAGCGAGCGCGCGAGATCCTCGGCAGCCTGGGGCTGGTGGTCGGGACTGCGGACCATGCGGCTCGTCGGGCGCCCGCGTCCGGACCAGGGCTTGACGGGTGGGGGCGGGTTGGCGCGCGTCCACACGGAGGTATGCGGCTGAATGCCGGCCACATAGGTGAGACCGAGCGTGGTGATCGCCTCGCGCAGGCAGGTATCGGCGCCGTAGCCGGCGTCCATCAGGACCACGCCGGGCGGCACACCGGCCTCGAGCGCAGCCCGGATCTGCCCAAGCGCGATCTCCGGCTTCGTCCTGAACGTCACCTCCTCCGGCACGCCGGCCGTCTTCCGGCGGGCAGGATCGGCGGCCCAGTCCTTCGGCAGGTAGAGCCGGTAGGCGATCGGCAGGCTCGCCTCCGCATTCGCGACGGAAAGGGAAACCGCGACCTGGCAGTTGTCCTGCTTCCCAAGCTGGCCGCAATATTGCCGGGTCACGCCCACCGAGTGCCGGCCCTTCTTCGGGAAGCTCGTGTCGTCGATGATCCAGGCCTCGATCGGCTCGCTGGCCGTGATGACGGGCAGCGTCAACTCCAGAACCCTCGCGAGCACTCTCTCGTCGGACCAGGGCGACTGGGCCACGAAGTGGAGCAGCGACTGGTGTTGCGCCGACACCCGCGAGGGGGCGGTCACCGCGGCCAGGGGCTCGACGCTTTTGCG
>CADCUU010000412.1 GCA_902805995.1 uncultured Rubellimicrobium sp. | reverse complement strand
CCGCGATATCGGCGCCGGCGCCAGGCAGCGCACCGATCAGCGTTCCCACAACGCTGCCGCGCACCGCCTGCACCGGATAGACTTTCAGATTATGCCACTGGGTGCGGAAAATGCCGCCTTTGACGTTCTGAGCGGTCGCCAGCGATGGCGCTTTGGTCACCACCGATCGCAGCACTTCCGATACGGCGAACAAACCGACCATCGCGGGAATGAGCGAGATGCCGCCCATCAGCTCCACGTTGCCGAAGGTGAAGCGCGGCACGCCGGCCGGGTTGCCCATCCCGATCGTGGCGACGAACAGGCCAATGAGAAGCGAGATGAACCCCTTCGCCGGCGAGCCGGGCGAAACGAACACGGCACACGAGAGGCCAAGCAGCACCAGCCAGAAGTATTCGTCGGACGAGAACTTGAGCGCGATGTCAGCGAGCGTCGGCGCGACACTCATCAGGACGAGCGAGCCGAAGATGCCGCCGATGGCGGAGAAGACGAGCGCGGCGCCGAGGGCGTCGTCCGCCCGGCCGCTTTTGGTCATTCGGAAGGTCTCTTCGACATAGGCCGCGCTTGCAGGCGTTCCCGGCATGCGCAGGAGCGCTGCCGGAATGTCGCCGGCAAAGATGATCATGGCCGTCGCCGTCACAATGACCGCGATCGCTGGGACCGGCTCCATGAAGAAGGTGATCGGCACGAGGAGCGCTGTCGCCATCGTCGCTGACAGGCCGGGAATGCAGCCAACGAACATTCCGAAGCATGCGGCCAGAAAGATGACGAGGAGCGTGTAGGGCTCGAAGACGAGGGCGAAGGATTGTTCGAAAATGCCCATGCCGAATTACCCGAGGAAGGGAAGGAAAGGGCTGCGCGGCAGGGGCACAAGGAGCAACTGGCCAAAAGCGTAGCGCACGAAGAAGGCCATGACGACGGCCACCGCGATGGCGAGCAGCGGGTTCACCCGCAGGATCAGCATCGGGATAAGCATGACAATGACGGCGCTTGGCAGGAAACCGAGGACCGGGGAAAACAGAATATAGAAGACGATAACGCCGATGATTGACACGACGCCCGCGACCGAGCGTGGCGAGCGGATCCACTCGGCCATGTGCGCGCGCCATTGCTCGCGACCGCCCGCAAGCCCTTGCAGGATCATGATGCAGCCCAGGAGAAGGCCTGCATAGCCGAGAAGCCGCGGCAGCGTACCTGCGCCATAGGCCTGCCCGGGGATGGAAGCGAAGTTCCACGAGTAGAAGAGCAAAACCACGGAAAGAAGCGCGGTCAGCACGCCGAGATGAAGATCACTGAGCTTGATCAAGGCGAACTCCGTCGAAGGGGAGACGCCGCCCGGAACTATCCAGACCGCGCATCGACATCGGATCCGTGCGTCCCTGACGCGTTGGCCGCCCGTTCGTTACTGGGCAGCCAAGCCGGCGGCCTTCATGGTCTCGCCTAGCGTCGCATCATCAGCGGCCACGATCTCAGTCGCTTCTTCCGGGCCGGCCCAGCGGACGCCAAAGCCCCTCTCCGTCATGAAGTTCTGGTACTCTTCACTGTTGTAAGCTGCCTCGAGCGCCTCGGCGAGGCGCGCCTTGACGTCCTCCGGCAGGCCCTTGGGCGCCGCGATCGTGCGCCAGACTCCGTGCGTGAAGTCGCTGTCGATCGACTCCCTCAATGTCGGAGTGTCCGGGAAGACCTCCTGGCGCTCCGTTGACATCGTGGCCAGAGCACGCACGCGCTCGGCCTCAATCATTGCACGGCCTTCGGCGAGCGACGACGGGACGATATCGACACCGCCGGCGATCATGTCCGTGATCCCAGGCGCGGCGCCTTCGCTTGGGACCCAGGTCACCTGATCCGGCGCGAGACCCTGCTCGACCATCAGGCCCGCGAGCCCGAGGTGCCAGATGCCCCCCTGCCCGGTTCCGGACGCTTTGAAGGTGCCCTTGGGCTGCTCGCGGATCGCAGCCATCAGCTGCTCCATGGTCTCATACTCGGAATCGGCCGAGACCATGATGCCGCCCGGATCGGTGTTGACCATGCCGATGAAATCGAAGTCCTCGTAGGTCAGGTCCGTGAGGCCTTGCCAGTGCATCATGTCGATCTCGATCGTGACGACGCCGATCGTGTAGCCGTCCGGCGCGGCGGTCGCGATGGCGCTATGGCCAACGACGCCCGAGCCGCCCGTGCGGTTGATGACGTTCACCGGCTGTCCGAGTTCCTGCTGCAGAAGCGAGGCGAGGACGCGGCCGACCGCGTCGGTTCCGCCGCCGGCCCCCCAGGGCACGATCATCTGAATTGGGCGCTCAGGAAAATCCTGCGCCCATGCCGGCAACGCGCCGAGCATCGTCGAGCCAAGAAATGCAAGAGCGGTGGTGAGAAATGACCGTCGCAGCATGTGTCCTCCCAAAATCCCTTGGAGTTCTTCAACTGCGAGCGCCAGCAGAGCGACCTTCGCAAGCCAAAGACAACGCGCCGCCTCCCAGCAGCCGGCAGGTTTAACCCTACCCGATATTGAGACCCTGCGGAGCGCAATGGCGCTTGTCAACGACCTTGGTAGCGCTGCCACAAGTTCGCGTCCCGAGCTGAAAACAATCGTGAGG
>CADCUU010000411.1 GCA_902805995.1 uncultured Rubellimicrobium sp. | reverse complement strand
GAGCCATGGCTTCGTCCATGTGCGCAAGATCGGGACGCCGGTCACCGTCTTCGGCCTCACCGTCGCGCAAGGCGACCTCGTCCACGCGGACCGGCATGGCGCGGTCGTCGTCCCGCCCGAGGTGGTCCCGAAGCTGGGAGCCGCGATCCAGAAGCTTCGCGACAGCGAGCAGGTGATCCTTGGTCCGTCGCGCCGGGGCTTTGCGGCCTGGGAGGAGTTCGAGGCCGCTTGGGCCGCTTTCGAGGCGGCCCGCACCTGAGCCGCTTGCTGGTGAAGGGCTGCCGTCAGCCCTTCACCGCGCCCGCCGTCAGGCCGGATACGAGGTAACGCTGGAAAAACATCACCAGCAGGAAGATCGGGATCGTGACCGAGACCACGGCCGCGACGGCGAACATCACGTTCCCCTCGGCTTGGATCTGGCCCAGATAGCTGCTGATCTTGGGGATCATGGTCTGGTTCCGCTCGCTCAGCACCAGCGCGGTGACCGAGAAGTCGTTGTAGGCCAGCAGGAACGAGAACAGCCCCGTCGTGATCACCCCCGGCCACATCACCGGCACGATGGCGAGCCGGAAGGCCTGGAACCGCGTGCAGCCGTCCACCAGCGCGGATTCGTCGAGGTCGCGCGGGATGCCTTGGAAGAACGAGTACATCATCCAGAGCGTGAAGGGCTGGTTCAGCGCCACGAGCACGAGGATCGCCGTCGGCAGGTAGCCCCAGATGTTCAACGCGAAGAAGGGGTAAAGGTAGCCCGACACCAGCGTCACCTCGGGCATGGCGCGGAAGAAGAGCGCGGCCACGAGGATCCAGAACCGGTAGCGGTGAGTGGAGCGCGCCAGGGCATAGCCGCCAAGCGTGCCGAAGGTGAGGGAGATGGCCATCACGCAGACCGTGACGATGGCCGTGTTGATCGCCGCGCGCCAGAACTCGGTGGTGACCCAGGCGCCGTAGTAGCCTGCCCCGGTGAAGGCGTCGCCCGTGACGCGCGTGGTGCTGGTCCCCAGGATCGCGTGCCACCAGGTGTCGCGCGAGAAGAAGTCGGCCTGGACCTTGAAGGACCCCCAGACCGTCCAGGCGAAGGGAAAGGCCGCCACGATCAGCCAGAACAGCACGAACGCCGAAGCCACGAACACGACAAGGGGCGGTCTGCGCGACACGGCATCGGGTCCCGTCCGCCCCAGCCGATGGAACCACCCCGTCCGGAGGGTTCCGCCCATGGGGTCCTGCGCCACGCCTCCGGCCATCACGCCCTCCCTGCCGACAGTTCCCGCGCCACGCGGGCGAGCACGGGGATGATGAGAACGGCGATGAAGCCGATGGTGATGACCGATGTCGCCGCCGCCGAGCCGAAGAGCTGGGTCGTCTGGGTGTTGAGGCTCGAATAGATGGAATAGGCCAGCGAGGTCGCGTTGGCCGCGGCGTTGAAGCTGATGATCGGCTCGAAGACGCGGAAGTTGTCCATGAGCTGCACGAGGAGGACGAACAGGATCAGCGGCTTGAGCGAGGGCAGCACGACGAAGCGGATGCGTTCGAGCCGCGAGGCGCCGTCGATCATCGCGGCCTCCAGCGTGTCCTTGGGCACGGCCTGAAGGCCCGCGTAGAAGACAATGAAGCTGAAGGGCGCGTTGGTCCAGGTGCCGTAGGCAATGAGCGTGGCCCAGGTCAGCGGCGCCGAGGTGCGGGTCGACAGGCCGGGGTCGTTGAAGATGTTCTGGATCGCCGCGCCCAGGATGCCTTCGGAGTTCAGCATCCAGTACAGGATCAGCGCGCCCACGAGCGGCGTGATGAGCATCGGCACCAGGCTGAAGAAGATCACCGTCCCCTTGAGCATTCGGGGCACCGTGTTGACGGCGAGCGCGATGCACAGGCCCAGGATCATGGCCAGCGGCGTCACGAGGATGCAGTAGGTGATGGTGAAGGCCAGCGCCTTGTAGAGCGGCAGGTTGTAGACCCGCGCCAGCGCATCGCCCAGGCCGTCCGAATTGCGGAAGATCTCTCCCAGCTCGGCAAAGGCCAGGTGGTTGCGGTCGATGTAGGTGCCGAAGCCGTTGAACCGCCCGAGCGGCTCCTCGGCCCGAAGCTGCGCGGTGGCGGCGGAGTCCACCACCGTCGTCGTCGTGCAGCCGCCGAAGGGCTGGCAGGTCTCCGAGGTGACGAGGACCTGCGGATGCTCGACGAAGAGCGACTGGACGACGATGGACAGGATCGGCAGCGCGATGAACAGGATCATCGCCAGAAGCGATGGCCCCATGAAGCGGAAGAAGGTGGAATGCGGCACGCCCGGCCCTCCCCTGTCAGGTCCGGGCCGGGGGATGCGCCCCGGCCCGGAGTTCGGTCACTGAAGGTAGCCGGCCTGCTGGGCCGCGGCGGTGTAGGCGGCCGTGACGTCTTGGAGCGCCTTGTCGGCATCCTCCTTGCCTTGCAGGAAGTCCGCGAGCTCGGTGCCCAGGACCTCGTGCAGGACGCCCATCCACGGCACCATCGGATAGGGGCGCGCGCCCCCTTGGGCGTTGGCCACGACACCGACGGCCGCGGGCCCGGGCTGGTAGCCGTCGATCAGCCAGACGGCCGCGTCGGGGTTCTGCGTCGCCATCTCGGGCCGGATAGCGTGCATCATGGCCTGGAAGCTGGCGGCCGCCTCCTCGTCGGAGATGTTCTTGGCGATGGTGAAGCCGTCCCACCACAGGGCCGCCGCCGGGATCGTGCCGCCGCCGATGGTCGGGGCCGCCGCGAAGATGGTGTTCTCCACCACCTCGGCCTGCGCCTTTTCCGGGTCGATCAGCGAGGCCGCGAGCGAGCCCCAGTTGTTCTCGACGGCGACGTTGCCGTCCCGGTACATCTGCGAGATCGCGTCGGCGTTGGCGCTGGCGAAGTCCGGGGCCATGTACTGGGTCAGGTCGCGCATCATCTGAAGCGCCTGCCGACCCTGATCGTTGTCGATGGCGAGGGTGGCGGTGCCGGGCTCGAAGAACTCCGCCCCGGTGCCGAGATACATGTTCACGAACTCGGCCGCGAGGTCCCAGCCCGCGCTGTTCGACGCGGCGAGCGGCGTCGCGACGCCGGCTTCACGGAGCTTCTCGGCCGCCGCGAGGATGTCCTCATAGGAGGAGGGAGGCTCCACGCCCGCCTGCTCCAGCAGGTCGCGGCGCATCACGAGGTGCTGGCCGTTCGCCATGAAGGCGATGGCCATGATCTTGCCGTCGATGCGGATGAGCTGCTGTTCGGTGAGCTGCTGGCCGAGCTGCGCGACGAGGTCGTCGAGCGGACGGATCAGGTCCTCGCCCAGGAGCGGCACGATGGAGTTGTTGGCCACGACCGCGACAGTGTACTCGGCCGGGTTGGCCTGGAGCGCGGGAACCTGGATGTTCTTGTGCTCGCTCGTGGCGTTAGCCTCTACGGTCACGGTGTCGGAGGCGCATTCCTGCGTCGCGGTGTTGAGGAGGCGCAGCGCCTCGAAGTCGTTGGACAGGATGCGCACCGAGCCCGCGCCCTCGATGGCGCATTGGGCCAGCGCGGGCCCGGCGACGAACAGCGCCGCGAGTGAGACAAGGGTGGTCCGAGTGAATTTCATGGGGAGGGTCCTTCCGCTGTCGGGTCGATCGGGCCGCTTCGGCGGCTCTTGCACACGTTTGCAAGTCGGAGCAGACCATATCCTCATGCGTCTGACAAGCGCCCAGACGTCCTTTGGCGAAGCATATTGCAATCGTATGCAGGACGCTTCATCCTGCGGCGGCGAACAGGAGGCCGGACAGTGGCGGGGAAGAGCTTCGACCCGATGCGGAAAGACCTTTCCAATGGGGTCCTGACCGACCGCGGCTTCGCCAGCCTTCACGACGACCATAGGTATGACATCCTCGGACGCGGGACGACGGGGCTCCCCGGGGCCTTGGCCGCAACGCCGCGCCCTGCGACGACATGCACGTCTGGACGCAGATTCTCCTCTTATCAGGGCTGATTATGAACTTCGACGGGATCACCTGGATCAAGCAACCGCAACCCGACGCCCCGGGCGACACCGCCGAAGTGTCGCGCCTCGTGGCCGAGATCCTCGGGCGCGTGCGCGCCGAGGGCGACGCGGCCGTGGCCGACTATTCGCGCCGGTTCGACCGGTCGGAGCTGGAGCGCTTCGAGGTCACAGCCGAGGAACGGCAGGCCGCGGTGGACGCGCTCGACCCGCAGACGCAGGCGGATACGGAATTCGCGATCGCCAACGTCCGCCGCTTCGCCGAGGCGCAGCTCGCGACGATGCTGCCGCTGGAGATCGAGGTGCTTCCGGGCGCCCATCTCGGCCATCGCATCATCCCGATCGAACGGGTCGGCTGCTACGTTCCGGGCGGGCGCTTCCCGCTCCTGTCCGCGCCGATCATGACCATCGTCCCGGCCAAGGTCGCGGGCGTGGACGAGGTGATCGCCTGCCTGCCCCCCAATGCGCATCAAGCCATGGTGGCGGGCTGCCACCTGTCCGGCGCGGACCGCATCTTCCGCATCGGCGGCGCGCAGGCCATCGCGGCCATGGCCTACGGGACCGAAAGCGTTCCGGCGGTGGTCAAGATCGTCGGCCCCGGCAACGCCTTCGTCAACGAGGCCAAGCGCCAGGTCTTCGGCCCCGTGGGCATCGACCAGCTCGCCGGCCCGTCCGAGATCTACATCCTCGCCGACGGCACCGGCGACGCGGAGATGATCGCGACCGACCTCCTCGCGCAGGCCGAGCACGACGTGAAGACCCGCGTGGGCCTCATCACCACGAGCGCGGATCTGGGCCGTGCCGTGCTGGCCGAGGTCGAGAAGCAGCTCGCGACGCTGTCCACCGCCTCGGTCGCCCGCCCGTCCTGGGACGCCAAGGGCGAGATCGCGGTCGCGGCGGACGAGGCGGCGATGATCGCCTATTCCGACCGTATCGCGGCGGAGCACCTGCAGGTCCACACCGCCGATCCGCGCGCCTTCGCGCAGCGGCTTCGCAACTACGGCTCTCTGTTCATCGGAGAGCTGGCGAGCGTGGTTTATTCAGACAAATGCGTGGGCACCAATCACACGCTGCCCACCATGGCCTCCGGTCGCTACACCGGCGGGCTCTGGGTCGGGTCCTACGTCAAGGTCGCCACGCATCAGTGGATGGACGAGCGCGGCGTCCGCGCCGTGGCCCCCCCGGCCGCACGTCAGAGCGCGTCCGAGGGGCTGGAGGGGCACCGTCGCGCGGCGCAGCTCCGGTTGGACCGGATGCAGGGCTAAAGCGCGGGACGCAGCACCCCGTGATCGGTCGCGGCCTCCAGGGCCGCGGCCACCCGCAGGATCCCGGCCTCGTCCCCATGGCGGCCGATGACCTGAAGCCCGATGGGCAGCCCATCCGCGAAGCCTGCCGGCACCGACAGCGCCGGATGGCCCGTGACGTTGAAGGGTAGCGTCCGCATCGGCGTCCAGACCGCCCCCTTGTCGAAGGCCGCAAAGGGCGGCGCCGGCGTCAGCGTCGTCGCCGTCAGGATCGCGTCGCAGCCCGCGAGCACCCGGTCCACCTCGGCCGAGAGGCCCGGCACCAGCGCCTCGGCCCGCGCGAGGTCATCATCCGTCAGCACGACGCCCGCCTGCACGGTCTGGGTTCCCATGCGGCCCCAAAGGTCCCCCCGCTCCCGCAGGCTCACCTCGTGAAGGCGCAGCCCTTCGACGTGGATCATCACCGCGCCCACGGCCTCCAGTAGGTCGTAGTCCGGCATCGCGACCTCGACGATCCGCGCGCCCGCGAGCGACAGGGCGGAAGCCGCCGCGTCCATCGCCGTCAGGACACGCTGGTCGAGAGCGGGGTCGTCGGCGAACCAGTCCCGCGCGTAGCCGAGCGTCAGCCCCCCCGCGCCGTGGCACAGGCGAGAGGAGCCTCCGGACTCGGGCGCCATGGCGTCCAGCATCAGCGCGGCCTCCTCCACCGTCGCGGCAATTGGACCGGGGTGGTCGAGCTTGTGCGAGAGGGCGAAGAACCCCTCCCCAGACACCCGTCCCCGCGTGGGCTTGAGCCCCACGGTCCCGCAATAAGCCGAAGGGGAGCGGATGGAGCCGCCCGTGTCGCTCCCCACCGCGATGCGCACCATGCCGGCCGCGACCGCTGCTACTGACCCGGAGGAGGAGCCGCCGGTAATATGCGCGATGTTCCAGGGGTTGGTCGCCGGGGGATGCTCCAGCCCCTGCTCCGGCCCGACGAAGCCCCATTCGTAGGTCGCGACCTTGCCCAGCGGCACGGCGCCCACCTCGATCAGCCGCCGCACCGCCTCGGCGTCCCGCGTGGCCGGAGTCCGGTCCATGGCGCGGGAGCCGTTGCTGGTGGGAAGACCCGCCACATCGACCATGTCCTTGACGGCGAAAGGGATGCCATGGAGCGGCCCGCGATCACGCCCGGCGGCAAGCTCCTCGTCCGCCTGCACGGCGAGGGCATCGGCGCGCGGGTCCATAGCCCAGAAGGCGCGCACCCGTCCGTCCACCGCCGCGATCCGCGCACGGTGGAGCGCCAGCAGGTCCCGCGCCGTGAGCCGTCCGCTGCGCAGCGCCTCCCCTGCCTCTGCGATCGAAGGGACCGGCGGTGCGGTCATGGTGCCGCGCGGCGAATGCGCTCCGCCGCCGCCCGCAGGAACTGCGCGGTGGAGAGCGTCGCCGCCTCGTCTTCGGGTCGGAGCCGCAGTCCGCGCGCCTCCAGGAGAACCCGTAGGCGCTCCGCGTCGAGGTCCTGGCTCATGCGCCCGCCTGCATCCGGGCGAGCCGCACCTGCACCATGAGCGCGAGCTCGTCGTAGACGCGCCATTCGTCGACGACCTGCCCGTCCTTCACGTGGAAGTGGCTGATCCCCATGATCTGCAACCGCTCCCCGCCGGGCTCGCCCAGATGCTTGAGGATGCCGTAGCCCATGTGGTGCCCTTCGAGGATCCAGCGCACCGCGACCTTGTGGCCGCCTTCCTCCGACGGAACCGAGCAGATGTGCTGCGCCGTGAAGCCCGCGTCGGGGACCGATCCGATCAGGGCCAGCGTCTGGTGGATGACGGCGGCCTGTCCGTAAAGCTCTGTCATCAAGGGGCCGTGGAACTGGCAGTTGGGCGCAAAGACGCGGGACAGCGTGCCGAACATGCGCTGGTTGTAGACCTCGTGCATCCAGCGCAGCGTCCATTCCTCCACCTCGTTGTGGGCGATGGAGGTGTCGGCCTCGGCCTCGGGCGGGTACTGGCCCAGGAGGCGACGGTTTTCTCCGATGTCGAGCGACATCTGACCCTTGGCGAACAGCCCCTGCGCGATCCGGTCAGCATAGGCGTGGTGGTCCACCCCAAGCTGGAGAAGGATCGCCAGCGTGTCGGCCACGATCCATTCGCGGTAGATCTTGTTTTCCACGATCATGCAGTCGGCCACGGTGCGCGACACGAAGGTCCGCCCCGTGGCCGGGCCCAGATGCCCGTCCTGCGTATGCCGCCCCGACCCAGTGACGAGGTGCGAGGTGTAGAAGCCCTCGTTCTCATCCCCGTTCCAGATCACCTGGGTGGCCATGCCCCGCCGCTCCGGAAAGCTCACAAGCCGCTGGATCGTGTCACGGACCATGTCCTCGCGGTTGTAGACGGTGCCCATGGTCCCGTAGACCACGCAGTTGTGCGTGTAGTGCGTGTAGATGAGGCCCACGTCGCGTTCGTCCCAGATGCGGTGGGTGCAGCGGACGATGTAGTCGACGATGTCCGTGTAGACCGGGTCGAAGCCACGCATCGGCTGCACCCGGGACCGCCCTTCGGGCGCGAGCTGGACATAGTCCCGACGTTCCACCTGGAGCACGGGATCGGGGGAGATGCGGGAGGCGTCGTCGGGCATGGTCGGTCCTTCGGGGGATGGCGGCACCGGGCCGCTGGCGAGAGGGCTGTGAAGGAGGGCGTCGTCGTCCTCTGGATCGGTCATGACAGCCCTCTCGAATGACGGGAGGCCGGCACGAGGCCTCCGGTTGCATTCGTATTCAAGCTGAAGGGATCGTCAAGGTCGGCGTTGCCGGATCTGGCCGGGAATGGCTGGTGCAGGGTCTTGGGCCAGGAACTTGGGCCAGGGCAGCTGGTCCTTGCGCGGCAATGTGCGCCGGCCGTGGCGGGCCGTGGCAGGCTTGCCGGGGCTTGCGCCTGAAGGGACCCTGCCGCCCGTCCGGAGAAGGGCCGTGGAGACAGCCCCACTCCGTAAAGGCATTCGCCTCGGGACCAGTACGCCTCAGTCGTCCCTTAATGGGGCACCTAAGGGCAGCCTCAGACCTCGATCTCCACCCGCCCGATCGGATGCGAGCAGCAGGCCAGGATGTAGCCATCGGCAATGTCGTCGTCGCTGATCCCGCCGTTGTGGACCATCTTGACCTCTCCGGCGGTCTTCCTGACCTTGCAGGTGCCGCACAGGCCGAAGTTGCAGCTTGAGGGGATGCGGAGGCCTGCCCCTTTGGCGATCTGGAGGACGGTGTCCGTCTCCTTGCAGGCCTTGGTGACGCCGCTCAGGGCGAAGACGAGCTCGGCCCCGGTCGTGGCGTCCGGCACCACGTCGTCGAAGACCTCGGGCTCCGCCAGCGCGACCGGGTTGAAGGACTCCTGATGGTAGCGGGCCATGTCGAAGCCCAAGGAGTTCAGGATGTCGCGGACCCCCGTCATGAACTCTTCGGGTCCGCAGCAGTAGACCTCGCGGTCGAGGTAGTCGCCGCACATCAGGCCGAGCATCAGCTGGTTGAGCGTGCCCCGATAGCCGGTCCAGACGTCGTAGGGGTCGCTCCGCTGGACCACGAGGTGGAGCTGGAGCCCCGTGACGCGGGTCGCCATGTATTCAAGCCGTTTGCGGAAGATCAGGTCCGCCGGCCGGTTGGCGCATTGGATGAAGCAGATGTCGGGCTGGTCCCCCCGCTCGAACAGCGTCGTGGCCATGGACATCATCGGCGTGACGCCCGACCCGGCCGAGATGAACAGGTACTTCCCGTCGGGCTGTGCGGGGAGGTGAAAGGAGCCAGCGGGACCATGGGCCCGGGATGCGCATCCCGGGCCGCAAGTGGTCGATCATCCACCGCGAGGCCAGAGACCCGGGCTGCGCCTTCACCGTGACCGTGATGTAGCTGTTGGTGACGGGAGAGCAGGAGATCGTGTAGGTCCGCTGCACCGTCCCCTGGGGCAGGGGCAGGTCGAGCGTGATGAACTGCCCCGCCCGGAAATGGAACGTGGCCCCTGACGGCGGCCGGAACGAGAAGGTCATCACATCCGGCGCCTCGGGGATGACCATCATGCATTCGAGCGGTTCACGGTCGTTCCAGACCGGCGCATCCCTGAGGGGCATGGGGATCATGGCTCACTCCGCTGAGGACGTTGCGGCCCCGACGCAGGACGGGGCGGACTCGGATGATGACTTGGCCTGGCCGAGACCCCTGGCGTGGCGTCAGAGGCCCGATTCAGGAACATCGGCGCGGCGAGGTTCCCAAATGCAGAAGAACGCGACCTCGGATGATCTGTGCTCATGTCACTAGTCTTGGCCGTTCGGAACAGGGCACGGGCGGTCACCCGGCCTCCAGGTGGAGCCCCGCCACACTAAGCCGTTCGGGCCCGCACTCTGCCCCCGCGCCTATTCCGCGGCCAGGGCGGTCGGCCCCTTGACCGCGCCCCCAAGCGTCTGCGCGTACCAATCGACGAACTGGAGGACGCCGCTTTCCTGCTTCATGGAATAAGGCCCGGGCTCGTAGGCGGGGGAGGAGATGCCGATCTGGTTCTCCTCCACGACGCGGCGATCCTCGTCGTTGGTGTCGATCCAGACCTCCGTCAGACGCTTGAGGTCGTAGTCCCGCCCTTCCTGCGCGTCCTTGGGCACGAGCCAGGTGGTCGTCACCTCGGTCGTGTTGGCGTCGATGGGCAGGACCCGGAAGTGGAGCACGTGGTCCGACAGGAAGTGGTTCCAGGTGTTCGGGTAATGGAAGAACAGGAGAGTCCCCGCATCGGCAAAGGGCATGCCCGGAATGCCGCCCGCGACCGCCGCCTTGCCGTCCATGGTGTAGCTTACCGAGTTGCCGGTCAGCGGAATGCGGACCAGCCGCCACTGCTCGTCCGGGGACAGGAGGTAGCGCGACGGCAGACCCGCGGCCTCGCAGCGCGCGACATGCGCGGCGCCGCGTGGGGAGGAGGTGCTGTCGTCCGCGCCCACGAGGTCGGGATCGTCGTCGAAGGTGATGCAGAGCGCCGGATGCGACCCCGCGCAGTGGTAGCACTCGCGGTTGTTTTCCAGCACCAGCTTCTAGTTCGCCTTCTCGATGATGGTGGTCTGATGCGCGACCTTCAGTTCGCCCGGCCTGTGGGGGGCGGCGTAGCGATCGGCCGCGGCCTTTAGCGGTGCAAAATCCGGGGCCTCGTCGGCGAGGCAGATGAAGATCATGCCGGCCGCCACGTTCGCGTGGACCGGCTTCAGCCCGTGCCGGGACGCGTCGAAGTCCGGCCCCATGTCGCGCGCCCAGAGGAGCTTGCCGTCGAGGTCGTAGGTCCACTGGTGGTAGGGGCAGACGAGCTTCGGCGCCGAGCCCTTGGCGGAGGAGCAGATCCGGCTGCCACGATGGCGGCAGGAGTTGTGGAAGGCACGGAAGACCCCGTCCGATCCACGCACCACGATGACCGGATAGGCCCCGATCTGGAGCGTCACATAGGACCCTGTCTTGGGCATCTCGGCGGCGCTGGCGGCAAAGATCCACTCCTTGGCCCAGATGTGCCGCAGGTCGGCCTCGTGCGCCTCGGGCGAGCAGTAGAAGTCGCGGGACAGCGAGGTTCCCGGACGACGGGCGCTGAGTTGGGCAAGGAGGTCGGCGTCGGTGAGCATGGGCGGAACCTGGAATGGAGGCGGACGGTCGGGCTTCATCGGCAGGCGGCGGGAGCAGCCCGGCCCGCCCGGGACACCGGGAAGGGTCTTCGTCTTTCCGGGCCCGCTCAACCGCAGAAATCTTCCCTCCCTGCATGACCGCTGGTAATGCGAGCCTGAGGCTTCAGCGAGGGGTGCCCCGTGACGACCATGCGCCGCAGCGTCTCCTCTCTCGGGGCGCTTGTCACCTTCGAGGCGGCGGCGCGGCTCGAAAGCTTCACGCTCGCCGCCAAGGAACTCGGCGTGACACAGGCCGCCGTGAGCCGGCAGATCAAGCTTCTGGAGCAGGACCTGGGGATGCCTCTCTTTGCGCGGGGGCACCGGCGCGTGACGCTGACCGTCGCCGGGCAGATCCTGGCCTCGGCGCTGACCGGGGCCTTTGACCGCGTGACAGAGGCCATCGGCGCGGTGCGCCAGCTTGCGGCGCCCGATGTGGTGACCGTGAGCGCGACGTTGGCCTTTACGCATTTCTGGCTGATGCCCCGTCTGCCCGGGTTTCGGGCCGAGCATCCCGGCATCAAGCTGCGCCTCGTGGCCGAAGATGCGGGGGTGGACCTGCGGCAGACCCCGCGCGACGTGCTGGTGCGCTACGGCCTTGCCCCCTTCAATGATGGCCGCAGCGTCGCGTGCTGCCCTGATGAGGTCTTCCCCGTCTGCAGCCCGGCACTGGCCGGGACCGTGGGGGGTGGCGGCTTCGACCTGTCCGCCTTGCCCCTGATCGACTTCGACCCCGCCGATCCCACCTGGCTTACCTGGGCGCAATGGTCCGCCCGAACCGGGCAGCGCGGCGTGCTCCCCTTATGCGACCTG
>CADCUU010000410.1 GCA_902805995.1 uncultured Rubellimicrobium sp. | reverse complement strand
GCGACCAGCGCGGCGAGGAGCGTGTCCACCGGCCCCTACTGCACGTCGCCAAAGGCGCGCTGGAGCCGCCCGACCGCCTCGGCCACCGTCGCGCGCGGCGCGGCGAGGTTGAGGCGCATGAACCCCTCGCCCCCGGTGCCGAAGCTCGGCCCCGCATTGGCGGCGATCCCGGCGTCGCGGGCGAGGCGTCCCGCGATCTCCTCGGACTCCATGCCGAGGGCACTGAAGTCCACCCAGGCGAGGTAGGTGGCCTCCAGCGCCATGGAGCGGACGCCCGGGATGGCGTTCACGCCCTCGTCGAAGAGCCGGCGGTTGCCGTCGAGATAAGCGGTCAGCGCGTCCACCCAGGCCGCGCCCTCGGGCGAATAGGCGGCAGTCGCCATGTGCATCCCGAAGGAGTTGGGCGAGATCCCGAGCGCCCCCACCACCTGCGCAAAGGGCGCGCGGAGCGATTCATTCGGCACGATGACGTTGCCGATATGGGCGCCCGCGATGTTGAAGGTCTTGGTGGTGGCCGTCATCATCACGAGCCGGTCCTCCACCCCGGGGATCAGCGCCATGGGCGTGTGGCGATGCCCCGGCATGACGAGGTCGTGGTGGATCTCGTCGGACACCAGCACGAGGTCGTGGCGGCGGGCGAAGGCCGCGACCTCTTCCAGCTCCTCGCGTGTCCAGACCCTGCCGCCAGGGTTGTGCGGCGAGCAGAGGATCAGCATCCGCTCCCGCCCTGTGAGGAGGCCCTCGTAGGCGGCGAAGTCCATCTCGTAGCGCCCGTCCCGCTGGACGAGAGGGCATTCCGTGACATGGCGGCCCGCCGCGCGGATCACCCGGGCAAAGGCGTGGTAGACCGGGGTGAACAGGACCACGGCGTCGCCCTGCTGCGTCCAGGCCTGGATGGCGAGGCCCACGCCGTTGACGAGACCATGGGTGGTGTGGATGGCCTCCGGCGCGACGTCCCAGCCGTGACGCTCTCTCATCCACCAGCGGATCGCGGTCAGGTAAGGCCGGTCGTCACCGAAATAGCCGTAGACGCCATGGTCGGTCATCCGCTCCAGCGCGCGCTGGACGCAGGCGGGCGGGCGAAAGTCCATATCCGCCACCCACATGGCGAGGCCCTCGTCGGGGCGCACGCCATAAAGCGGCTCCATCATGTCCCACTTCACGCAATGCGTGCCGCGCCGGTCGATGATCTGGTCGAAGTCGGGGGCGGCATCGGAAGCGGCGGTGGGCAGGTCGAGGGTCATGGGTGCGCCTTGCTTGGGGAACGCCTCTGGCGTGCCATTGCGGGGCCCGGCCCGCAAGGGCGGCAGTTGCACGACGGCGGGGGCTGGCCTACATGCGCGCCATGAGCCTCCGCCCGATCCTTTTGCACCCCGACCCGCGCCTCAAGGCCGTGGCCAAGCCCGTCGCCCAGATCGACGAGGGGCTGCGCCGCCTCGCCCAGGATATGCTGGACACGATGTACGACGCCCCCGGCATTGGCCTTGCCGCACCGCAGGTGGGGGTGATGAGCCGCCTCATCGTCATGGACTGCGCCAAGGGCGACGAGCCCGCGCAACCCATGGTCCTCGTGAACCCGGAGGTCACCTGGACCTCTGAGGAGAAAGCCCCCTACGAGGAAGGCTGCCTGTCCATCCCCGAGCATTTCGCCGACGTGACCCGCCCGCGCGAGGTGGAGGTCCGCTGGACCGACCTCGACGGGCAGTCGCAGACGCAGCGCTTCGACGGGCTCTGGGCGGTCTGCGTGCAGCACGAGATCGACCACCTGAACGGCAAGCTGTTCATCGACTATCTGGGGCCGATCAAGCGCGGGATGATCACGCGCAAGATGGAGAAGCTGAAGCGCGATATCGCCCGCGACGGGCCCGCGCCCAAGGGCCACGAGGCGGCGCGGCTGTGATCCGCCCCATCGTCCAGGTGCCCGACCCGGTGCTGCGCGAGGTGGCGCGGCCCGTCACGGGGTTCGACGCGGACCTCCGGGCGCTCGCCCAGGACATGCTGGAGACGATGTACGACGCTCCCGGGCGGGGCCTCGCGGCACCGCAGATCGGGCTGGGGCTGCGGCTTTTCGTCATGGACGTGGCTTGGAAGGACGGCACCTCCGACCCGCGCGTCTTCGTCAACCCGGAGGTCGTGGACGCCTCGGAAGAACTGGTCACGCGCGAGGAGGGGTGCCTGTCGATCCCGGGCCGCATCTCCCGCGTGGCGCGGCCCGGCGCGGTCACGCTCCGCTGGCAGGACCCTGAGGGCGCGGCGCGGGAGGAGCGGTTCGAGGGCTTCGCCGCGACATGCGTGCAGCACGAGATCGACCACCTCGACGGCATCCTCTGCACGGACCGCGAGGAACCGGCCCCCGAGGAAGGGGAGCCTGAGGCGTGACCCGGCCCATCGTGATGTGGCCCCATCCCGTCCTGCGCCGCCCGGCCGCGCTCGTGGACGGGGTGACGGACGAGGTCCGCGCCCTTTGGGACGAGATGATTGAGGTGATGGAGGCCATGCCTGGCGTTGGCCTTGCCGCGCCGCAGATCGGGGTGCCGCTGGCGCTGGCTGTGGTGGACGCCTCTGAGGGGCGGGGGCAAGCCGTGCGGATAGA
>CADCUU010000409.1 GCA_902805995.1 uncultured Rubellimicrobium sp. | reverse complement strand
GCGCGGAGATCAAATCGGTCGTTGTAACGATCTGCGGCATTGCGGTTGAATGTCCCGTTTCAGTTACAATCCATAAGGGTTACTCGACCTTCGGGTAAGCAGGGCCTAGGCATGGGCCTCATGCAGGATCCGCATATTGAGTCCCTCGACCTCCGATCCCTCCGCTTCCTCGCACGGCTTATCGAGACGGGAAGCGTCACCCGCGCCGGTGAGGCCTGCGGCCTGTCGCAACCGACCGCGAGCCGCGTGCTGGGGCGGCTCCGCGACGCCTTGGGGGACCCGCTCCTCGTGCGCGGGCAGCAGAAGCATGTGCTGACCTCCCGGGCCGAGGCGTTGCGGGACGCGGTGCGCGAGGCGGAGGAAGCGGTGGCTCTCCTCATGGCGCGCGGCGATTTCGACCCGGCGGTGACCGAACGGACCTTTCGGATGGGGGCTACGGAATACTCGATGGCCACGGTGGTCTCGAGCCTCCTGCAGCGGATCCAGGCCACGGCGCCCCGGTCGCTGGTGCGGTTCCTGCCGGTCGGTCCGGCCACGCTGGATGCCCTGGAGGCCGGAGAACTCGACCTGACCTTCTGGCCTTTCGAGGCCCCGGAGGAGCCCTTCGTCGCGGTCGATCTCTTCTGGGAGCATCTGGTCGGCGTGGTCTGCGCGAGGCATCCGATGGCACGGCTGGCCGCGGAGGGGGCCGTCCCGCTCGACGCCTATGTAGCGCATCCCCATATCCTGTTGGCCCCGGGCTCCCCCGGGGCCAACCCGGTTGACGGGGCGCTTGGGGCGTTGGGGCTGTCCCGGCGCGTGGCCTTCACGACCGCGCAGTTCTCGACGATCTGGGCGCTACGCGGGACCGATCTGGTCATGAACGTGCCATCGCGCCTGGCCGCCCTGACGCGGGACCACGGGCTCGTGGCCTTTCCGCTGCCGGTCCAGGTTCCGGCCTTTGCCTGCAGGCTCGTGTGGCACCGCCGCAGCGAAGGGGACCCGGGTCTGACTTGGCTGCGTGACCTGATGCGGTCCGAACTGACGACCCAATCGGAGGGCCCGCCATGAGAGGCATGCCCGAAGGGGATGGTCCGCCCGAGGGTGCGGCCCTCGCCGACCAGCTCGACCTTCGCACGATCCGCTTCCTTGCCCGGCTGCTCGAGACGGGGAGCGTCACCCGCGCGGGCGACGCTTGCCGCCTGACCCAGCCCGCCGCAAGCCGGACGCTTGCGCGTCTGCGCGAAACCTTTGGCGACCCGCTGCTCGTCAAGGGGCGGCAGGGACAGCACCTCCTGTCGGCAAGGGCCGAGGCGTTGCGGCCCGCAGTGATGCGCGCCGAGGCCGCCCTCGACCGCGCCTTTGGGCGAGAGCGGTTCGACCCGGTCACCACCCGGCGCGTCTTCAACGTGGGGGCCACCGAGTATGCGATGACGGTCCTCGCGCCCGACCTCATGCGGCGGGTGCAGGCGCAGGCCCCGCATGGCCGGCTGCATTTCCATCCGCCCGGGGCAGGGACCCTGGACGCGATCGAAGAAGGACGGATCGACATCTGCTTCTGGGCCCCCGAGGCGCCGCCCGAGCCCTTCCGATTCCGCAGGCTCTACCGCGAGCACCTCGTCGGCGTCGTGGCCCCGAGCCACCCCCTCGCACGCGAGGAGGCGAGCGGGGGTGTCTCGCTCGACAGCTATCTGGACTTTCCGCATATCGCGCTGGCCATGGGCGTGCCGGGGGCGAACCCCCTCGACCGGATGCTGGCCCCCTTGGGGCGGACCCGGCGCATCGCCTGCGTGGTGGCGCATTTCTCGGCCGCCGCCGCGGCCCTGCCGGGGTCCGACCTCGTCATGTCGATGCCGTCGCGCCTTGCGGGCTTCGCCGAGGAGCAGGGTCTTGTCCGGTTCCGTCTGCCCTTCGACCTGCCCGAATACGACTACGGCATCGTCTGGCATACAAGGACGGACGCGGACCCTGCGATCAAATGGCTCCGGGGCCTTGTGCGCTGACAACGGTCCCCTGCGAACGTCACTTCACGATCATCTCGTCGCGGACGAACATGTTGGCCCAGGCGCGGTCGATGAGCTTGGCGTTCATCTGCGGCGGGATCCCTTCGAACCGGCAGATGGAGAGCATCTGGTCGATCAGGTAGACCGGCTGGTAGTTCGCGTAGACGTTGTTGATCGTCGGATACTTGACCTTGAGGAGATAGATCAGCGCCGCCTGGTCGATGGGCATCCCCTTCTTCTTGGCCACCATGGCAAAGATCTTGAGGAAGTCCTCCTGCGTGGGGCCGTCGATCTTGATCTTGAAGAAGATCCGGCGAAGCGCCGCCTTGTCGAAGATCTCGTTGGGGTGGAAGTTCGTGGAGAAGATCACGAGCGTGTCGAATGGCACCTCGAACTTCTCGCCGGACTGAAGCGCAAGGATGTCGCGCGACTCCTCCAGCGGCACGATCCAGCGGTTGACGATCTTCTGCGGCGGCTCGGCCTGACGGCCCAGGTCGTCGATGATGAAGATGCCGCCCGTGGCCTTGAGCTGTAAAGGGGCCTGATAGGTTCGGGCGACCGGGTTGTAGACGAGGTCCAGCATGTCGAGCGACAACTCGCCCCCGTTCACCACGGTCGG
>CADCUU010000408.1 GCA_902805995.1 uncultured Rubellimicrobium sp. | reverse complement strand
GTTGACGGTCCAGACGCCGCCGGACACGGCGTCGACGTGCTCCTTGCCCTTGATGTCCCAGACGCGGAGGCCCTTGCCCTCCACGATGATGCGGGGGTCCACGGTCTCAAAGACCTTGTTCTGGGTCAGATGGTGCCAGACATGGGCGCGGTCGGCCTCGACGATGGCGCGGGGGTCGTTGATGCGGTCGGCGTCGTAGAGCGTGTCCATCGGGGGCCTCGGTCGCGGGGAAAGGGGGCTGGTTGGCGCGCATCCTGCCCCCGCGCCGGGCGGCGTTCAACCCCGCCCCTGTTCGCGCGCCGGGGTCCTTGTGCGGATAGTGTTCGCTTTCCGGGCATCCGTGCAGGATTCCGTTCGCCTTCCCGGCCGGAGGGGCGGGCCAGTCGTCTTATTCCTTGTAAGACCTTTTCGTTGTGGCGGAATCCGTGTTGAACTTCTCGGGCTCGCAAGGGGAAGGGGCGCTGGCCCCCGGAAATGCAGGGAGACGACATGACCAAGGGTTCGATGCTGGGGGCGCTGCTCCTCGGGACGTCCGTGCTGGCCGGGCCGGCGCTGGCGCAGGAAGACGGGATCACCGTGGCCTACTTCCTCGAATGGCCGATGCCGTTCCAGTTCGCCAAGGTGCAGGGCCTTTACGAGGAGCGGCTGGGGGTGCCGGTGGAGTGGGTGAGCTTCGACACCGGTGTGGCCATGTCCGCCGCGATGGCGAGCGGCGACGTGGACATCGCGCTGAGCCAGGGGCTGCCGCCCTTTGTCGTGGCGACCTCGGCCGGGCAGGACCTGCAGCTTCTGGGCGTGGCGGTGAGCTATTCCGAGAACGACAACTGCGTCGTGCGTTCGGAGCACGAGGCTGACGCCGGGAACGCGGCCGAGGTGCTGCCCGGGCTGAAGGTCGCGGTGCCGCTCGGGACGGCGGCCCATTACGGATTCCTGCGGCAGATGGAGCATCTGAACGTGGACGTGGCCTCCATGGAGGTCGTGGACATGGCGCCGCCGGATGGCGCGGCGGCGATCGCGACGGGCGCGGTGGACGTGTTCTGCGGGTTCGGTGCTGCGCTGCCCCGGGCCAAGGAGCACGGCAACGTCTTGATGACCGGCGCCGAGAAGGAGGCGGCGGGCATCCTCGTCTTCGACGTGATCTCGGCCCCCAGCACCTTCGTCAACGAGAATCCCGATCTGGTGGCCGGGTTCCTGGCCGTGACCGAGGAGATGAACGCCCGCTGGAACGCCGGGGGCGCCGGGGTGGAGGAGATGCTGCCGGTGATCGCGCAGGACGCCGGGATGGAGCCCGAGGCCACGCGCGAGTACATGGCGAGCTTCGCCTTCCCGTCCGCCGAGGAGCAGCTTGGCGAAACGTGGCTGGGCGGCGGCGTGCAGGAGTTCATGGGCGGCGTGGCGGGCGTCTTTGCCGATGCGGGGGAGATCCCGGCGGCGCTGGAGAGCTACGACGCCGTCGTCAATGCCGAGCCGCTCCGGTCGGCTGGCGCGCAATGATATCGGACGGGGCCGGGGGCGGCGCGCCCCTGGTCTCGTGGGAATGCGAATGAGCCATCTCGTCATCGACGGCCTGTCCATGCGGTTCCGCCCCCCGGGGGGCGGGACGGTGGAGGCCCTGCGCGACATCAACCTGTCCCTGGAGCGGGGGGAACTTCTGTCGGTGCTGGGGCCGTCGGGCTGCGGCAAGACCACGCTCCTCAACATCGTGGCGGGGTTCCTTGCGCCGTCCTCGGGGCGGGTCGTGCTGGACGGGCGCGAGGTGCGGGGGCCTGGGCCGGAGCGGGGCATGGTGTTCCAGCAGGGCGCGCTCTTCGAGTGGATGTCCGTGCGCGACAACGTGGGCTTTGGGCCGCGGATGAAGGGCATGGGTCGGAAGGACCGCGCGCAGGTGGTGGACCATCTGCTGGAGACGGTGGGCCTGGGCGGCTTTGGCGGGAAGGCGGTCTATGAATTGTCTGGGGGCATGCAGCAGCGGGTCGCGCTGGCGCGGTGCCTCGCCAACGACCCGGAGGTCATCCTGATGGACGAGCCTTTGGGCGCGCTGGACGCGCTGACGCGCGAGAAGATGCAGGGGCTGGTGCTGAAGCTTTGGCGTGAGACGGGCAAGACCATCGTGCTCATCACCCATTCGGTGGAGGAGGCGCTTTTGCTGGGCGCGCGGCTTGTCGTCATGGCGCCGCGACCGGGGCGGGTGCATCGCGACTACCGGCTGCCCTTTGCCGGGATGGGGGCGAGCCAGGACCTGCGCGGCGTGAAGCGCGATCCGTTGTTCACGGAGCGGCGGGAGGAGATCCTGTCGATGATCTGGGACATGGAGGACGAGATCATGGGCCGGGCGCCCGGGGAGGCGGTGCCCGGGTGAGCAGGTTCCTTGAGGAGGCGGGCCTTGTTCTGGCGGCGGCCGGCAAGGCGCTGCCCTGGATTGCAGGCTACGTGGTCCTGATCGTCTTGCTGCTTGGCCTTTGGCGCGGGGTGCTGGCGATGCTGGGACGCGGGCGCGGGGACGCGATGCGGCGCACGGTGGCCTTTGGCGATGCGAGCGCCGTGCGGGCCTCGGGTGCGGCGTCGGTCCTGTCGCTGCTGTCGATCTTCCTGCTCTGGGCGGCGTTCA
>CADCUU010000407.1 GCA_902805995.1 uncultured Rubellimicrobium sp. | reverse complement strand
GCGGATGGGGCGCGACCCTGCCGAGGCGCTCGCGGCCATTGCGCAGGCGGCGGACGAGATGGCGGGCATCCGGCGGCATACGGGGCGCGAAGGGCCGGACGTGATCACCTGATTTCGGTGGGGGCCTGCGGTCGGGCGGGGGGCGACCGTGCGTTCCCCTGCCATCTGGGGCGGCCACCGGGGCCTGCCCGGGCGTGCCATGGCCACGGGTAGGGGGGCGCGTGCGCGACGCGCGGCGGCTGGGTCTTTGCAGCGGTCCCGGGGGCGGTTGCGCCCGCCGGGGTGATCGCCTCCCAGGGGGAACGGGGCCCGCGCGTTCCCTTCAGATAGCTCTTGCCCGTGGAGCCTTTCTCCCCCTTGGGGAGCCCCGGACTTGGCATGGTCCTGTTCACGGGACTCCGGGGGGCGGCTGGCCTGCCAGAAGCCGCTTCCGATTCACATCCGTGCATGTGGGGGAGAGTGGCAGGGAAAGGTTAACGGGTCGTTAGGGCAACGAACGGTGGTGGCGGGGGTCACGCAACGCCCTTGGGACGGCTGAGGTGGGCTGCCGAGCCCTGCGACTGGCCGAGCAGGAGAGGCATTCCGTCGGGCCGTGTGAGGCGCGAGGGCATGCCGGGGCGGGCCTTGGTCCCGAGCAGGTCGAAGAAGGCGGCGGAAGCTTCGGACCACCGGCCGGCGGCGGAGACGGAGTGGACCACCATCGCGGCTGAGATCGCATAGGTTTCGGGCGGGAGGCCGTCCGACCCTGCCCGGGCGAGCGGAGCGGCCGGGCCTTTCTTGGCCTTCGGGGTCGGCGAGGCGGTTGGCCCAGTCCTGCGGGCCGGAGGTCGAAATGGGGAGACTGGGCTGAGGGTGGGCCGGCACCTGACGGAGCGTCGAGAGTGCCAGCCCCCTGCCCCGTCACGCGTCGCGCTGTGCAATCCAATCGTGGTCGGGGTCGTTGGCGAAGCGCCATTTGCGGATCGGGCCGGCCATGACGTTGAGGTAGTACATCTCGTAGCCGTGGGGCGCGCCGCAGGGGTGGTGGCCCCTCGGGACAAGGGTCACGTCGTGGTTCTTGACGGCCATCGTCTCGTCGAGGGAGCCGTCCTCGGTGTAGACGCGCTGGATGCCGAAGCCCTGCGCGGGGTTGAGGCGCATGTAGTAGGTTTCCTCCAGATAGGTCATCCGGGGGAAGTCGTCCTCGTCGTGGCGGTGGCTCGGGTAGCTCGACCAGTGGCCGGCGGGGGTGAAGACCTCCGTCACGAGGAGGCTGTCGGCCACGTCGCGCATCTCCATGGCGATGTTGTTGACGTGGCGGGTGTTCGTGCCCTTGCCTCGCGGGGTCAGGGTGATGCCGTCGGGGCCGAGCCTTTGCGCGGGGTAGGTCCCCTTCCCCGGGGCGGTGCAGACGGCGAGGGTGCAGTCGGTCGTGGCCTCGGCCGTCCAGTCGGTGCCGTTGGGGATGTAGAGGCAGTGGGGCGGGGTCTTCTCGAAGACGTCCATGCGGTCGCCCATCTCGCCCCAGTCCTGGCCCGCGCCCGTGATCCGGGCCTTGCCCTCCACGAGGACGAGGATGACCTCGGTGTCGCCGGTGGCCTCAGTGGCACGATCCCCGGCCTTGAGGCGGTAGAGGCCGAAGCCCACGTAGCCCCAGCCGGCGCTGGCGGGCGTCACGTCATGGACCTTGCCGGTTTCGCCCGAGGGATGGATCAGGAGATGGCTCACGGCTTGGGTCATGGCTTGGGATCGTCCGGGTTGCGGGGGTTGAAGTTGAGGAAGAAGTGCCAGGCGCAGTAGAGGCCCACGACGCCGAAGATCGTGGCCCACACGACCTCCTGGCTCGCGGCCTCCACGCCCGCCCAGGCGAGGCAGACCGCCACGATCAGGACCCGGCGCCAGAGCGGGATGAAGAACGGGTGGTTGAGGTCGAAGAGGCGGTCCATCGGCGTCTCCTTCGGGGGTGCGGCAGAGGTCGGGTCCGTGCGCGGGGCCGGGCCTGAGCGGGATTGCGGGACATGATAGTCCGGGCTGTCCCTTGAGGGGAATGCGCGCCTTGTCCCGGGGATGGGGCAAGGCGCGGCGTTGTCGCGCGGCCTGCGGCTTAGCCGAGGATCTCGGCCACGTTGACGGCGCGGCCGTCCTGGGCGGACTTGAGCGCGGCGTCGGCGAGCACCAGGGCGCGGAGGCCGTCCTCGCCGGTGGTGGGCGTCGTGCCGCCGGAGTTCACGGCCTTGATGAAGCCCGCGATCTCGTTGGCGTAGGCCGCGATGTACCGGGTCATGAAGAAGTTCAGGAGCGGCGGACGGGTGAAGCCCTGCGCGTTCGCGACCTCGATGTTCGCTTCGCGCATGTTCTCGGCGGTGACGGCGCCCTTGGAGCCCAGGACCTCGATCCGCTGGTCGTAGCCGTAGGTGGCGCGGCGCGAGTTGGTGATGATCGCCTGACGGCCCGAGGCGGTGCGCAGGATGACGTTGACGGAGTCGTAGTCGCCCAAGGCGCCGATCTCCGGGTCGGTGAGGACGGAGGCCTGCGCGACCACGGTCTCGGGCTCCTCGCCCAGGAGCCAGCGGGCCATGTCGAAGTCGTGGATCGTCATGTCGCGGAAGAGGCCGCCGGAGCGCTTGATGT
>CADCUU010000406.1 GCA_902805995.1 uncultured Rubellimicrobium sp. | reverse complement strand
CGCCGGGAGTGCGGGCGGATGATGACCGCGTTGAAGAAACGGCAACTCAAGCCAGCCGCTGTGGCGGTGCTCGATACGAATCCGATCCTGGCCGAGGCCATGTGTCGGCATTTCAGCTCGAGCAAGTATTTCGGCCGGGACGATGTGGTGAGCCTCGGCTGGGAGCAGGCGGGCGATCTTCCGATCATTCGTCCCTCTATCCTCGTGCTCGACCCGGTCCAGGCGCCGGGCGGGATCGAGGAGTTAGTCCATAACCTGCGCCGTGCGCTGCCGGAATTGCAGCTCGTGGCCTATGCCTCCGATGCGTCCCTGGAGTTGGCCCGGACCTGCCTTTCGCTGGGCTTCAGAGCCTTTATTCCAAAGAGCGCAGACAGCAGCCAGCTGACCACGGCCCTGACCGCCGTGGCCAATGGCGGCATGTACGTGGACCGGCGCTTTGCCGAATCCCTCCTGCCTGCCCCCGGACCGGGGCAGGGGTCCGGCGTACATCAGCTCAGCGCCCGGGAGGAGGCCATCCTGCGGCGAATCTCCATGGGGCTCAGCCACAAGCAGATCGCGGCGGAGCTGGGGCTGAGCCACAAGACCGTCGATACATACCGGGCCCGCGGCGTTCGCAAGCTTGGCTTGGCCGACCGGGGCGAGCTTGTGCGCTTCGCCCTCAAGCAGGGCTGGCTCGAGTAACTCATCGGGGCCTGCGGGCCCTCTTCCTTTGTTTAGCGTCCTGTTTGCCGGTCCGACCTGCGCGGTCGCGACCGGCTTACTGCTTTCGATAATGCCGGGAACCAGAGACGTTCTGGCGGGTTCATGTGGGGCAGGTGCTTACGAGTGTAGGGAAAGGGACTTCAGGCTGTAGGGATGATCCTTCCTCGTCCCGCCGCTTTCCCGACTGATCTCTGCCCCTCACAAGGCATAGCTATTGCGGCGAATTGAAGGCCGGTGCGTGGCCTCCTCACGGTTTCACAAAGGTTAACAGAATGGCTAGGATAAGCGTCTTCGGGATCGGCTATGTGGGCGTCGTGTCCGCGGCATGTCTCGCGCGCGATGGGCATCAGGTGGTGGCTGTCGATCTCGACCCGGAAAAGGTCCGGGCGGTGAACGAGGGCCGTTCGCCCATCGTCGAAAAGGGCCTCGACGAACTCCTTGAGCGCATGGTCGCCGAAGGGCGGCTGCGCGCCACGACCGACGCCGCCGAGGCGGTTGCCGCGACCGATGCGTCCTTCGTCTGCGTGGGCACGCCCTCGGCGCCAGACGGGTCGGTGGGCCTCGACTACGTGCGCG
Source organism: uncultured Rubellimicrobium sp. (assembly GCA_902805995.1). Lineage (GTDB taxonomy): Bacteria > Pseudomonadota > Alphaproteobacteria > Rhodobacterales > Rhodobacteraceae > Rubellimicrobium. The sequence continues at coordinate 10,446 of CADCUU010000406.1, read as the reverse complement.
GCGCCTGCGAGTCGATCGGCCGGGCTGTCAAGGCCAAGGGCGACTTCCACTCGGTCATCGTCCGCTCGACGATCGTGCCGGGCACCATGACGGGCACCTGCATTCCCGCGCTGGAGCAGGCTTCCGGCCTCGAGGCCGGCGAGGGCTTCGGCGTCGGCTACTTCCCCGAATTCCTGCGCGAGAGCACCGCGATCGAGGACTACGACGATCCGGGACTCATCGTGTACGGCTCCATGGACGACCGCACGACCGCGATCCTCAAGGAACTCAACGACCACCTCCCCTGCGAGTCCCACCTCGTGGACGTGACCACCGCCGAGATGGTCAAGTACACGTCGAACTCCTGGCGGGCGGTCAAGATCACCTTCGCCAACGAGATCGGCAACATCGCCAAGGCCTGCGGGCTCGATGGCCAGCAGGTCATGCGGATGCTGTGCAGCGACAGCAAGGTGGCGATGTCGCCCGCCTTCCTGCGCCCCGGCTTCGCCTTCGGCGGCTCCTGCCTGCCCAAGGACGTCCGCGCCCTCCGCGCCTTGGCCCGCACCAAGGGGCTCGAGGCTCCGCTCCTCCACTCCGTGCTGGAGGCCAACGAGCAGCAGATCTCGCGGGCCGAGGAGATGGTTCGTGCCTCCGGCAAGACATCGGTGGGCTTTGTCGGCATCAGCTTCAAGGCGGGCACCGACGACCTGCGCGAAAGCCCCCTGGCGGAACTCGCCTCGCGCCTCATCGAGGGCGGTCACGAGGTGCGCATCTATGACCCCTACGTTGCCATCGCCTTCCGCGACGCGGCCTCGGCTAACCGCGGCAACGCCGTGGTCCCGGACCTGAGCAAGCGGATCGAGACCAGCATCGAGGACCTGATCCAGGGCAGCGAGATCCTTCTGGTGGGAAACAACTACGAGGAAGCCCGCGAGCCCCTGCTGGGCGCCGTCGGCCAGCAGCCGATCGTCGACCTCACCCGGCTCGACCGGAGCGTCCGGTCGAACGGGACGTACCAAGGGATCTGCTGGTAACTCATGATGGTCGGGCACCTCGCCTATATCGCGATCGTCCTGGCCCTCGGGTCCGCCGCCTCGTCGCGCGGGCTCGGGGAGTTCGGATCGCTGATCTTCGTGATCGGGGCGGTCGGCCTGTGGCGCTACTCCTGGGCAGCGATCAACTTCGCCCGGGCCGCGGCCTACCTGCTGTGGGTCTATCCGCGGCTGCGCGCCCGGATGGACAGCGCCTATCGCGCCCGTCCGGTGCCCGCCCACGCCTATTTCATGGTCACGACCTTCAAGATCGAGCCCGCGGTCACCACCCGGGTCTATCGCACGATCTTCGAGGCGGCGGCCCAGTCCCGAGGCGGCGCCACCATCGTCGCCTCGGTCGTGGATGGCGCCGACCTGCGCATCATCCGAGAGATCTTTGCCCGGTCGCCCGCCGTCCAGGCGGGGGTCAAGCTGGTGATCGACCAGATCCCCGGCACCGGCAAGCGCGACGCCATCGCCCGGTCGCTCCGCATCCTCGCACGGGAAGCGCCGAGTTCCCGCGACCTCCTGATCTTCGTGGACGGGGACAGCTGCGTGCCCCCCGACCTCGTGGAGCGTGCGGCCCCGTTCTTCTGCGACCCCCGCGTGGGCGCCCTCACCACCGACGAGACGGTGGAGATCCTCGACGCGCCGCTGTTCCGCGACTGGTTCGACCTGCGGTTCATGCAGCGCCAGGTGATGATGTGCTCCATGGCCTTCGGGGGCCGGGTCCTCACGCTCACGGGGCGCATGTCGGTGATCCGCGCCGACCTCGCCACCGACCCGACCTTCATCCGCCAGGTGCAGCAGGACTACATCGACCACTGGCGGCTCGGACGCGTCAAGTTCCTCACGGGGGACGACAAGTCCACCTGGTTCTGGCTCCTGAGCCGGGGCTACCTGATGACCTACCTGCCCGACGTGAAGTCGGTGTCGATGGAAACGCAGCCCCTGCCGGGCTTCGTGGAAAGCGCCGTCACGCTGATGAAGCGCTGGTTCGGCAACATGATGCGGACGAACGGCCGGGCTCTGGCGCTCGGGCCGCGGCGGATCGGGCTCTTCACCTGGTGGTCGATCCTCGACCAGAGGGTGTCGGTCTGGACGACGCTCGCGGGACCCGTGGCCGTGCTCCTCACCACGGTCTTCGTGACCCCGCTGGCCCTTCCGGCCTATGTCGCCTGGGTGCTCTTCACCCGCTACGTCTTCTGCTGGGCCCTGTCGCTCTTCCGGGGGGGCGGGTTCCCGATCACCTACCCGCCGCTTCTCTATTTCGGTCAGATCTTCGGCGCCGCGGTCAAGAGCTCGGTCATGTTCAAGCTCGACCAGCAGCGCTGGACCCGTCAGGGCTCCGGCTCCCGCGCCGCGCCGCTCACTCTGCGCCAGCGCCTGCGCGCCGGCTCCTCCCGCTACGTTCAACTCCTCGCCTATGGCTGGTTCGGCCTGGGCGTCCTGTTCCTCACCGGACTTCTCTGATCCCAAGGGTGCCCCATGACGCCGCGAACCGACACTCCGCTCCGCCCGGACACCTTCTCCGGCCGCGATGACCAGGCGCTGCCCGCCTTCCTGAGCGGAGGCAACGAACATCCGCTGATCGACATTCCCTACGTCGCCTTTGTCGACGGCCGCCAGTATTCGGGCGAGGGCATCTCCCTCGTGGAGGCGCATGTGGTCGGGCTCGCCGATCCGGCGCTCGAGAACCAGGAGCGGCTGGTCCGGATCGCCTTCGACTTCGGCGGCTTCAGCGTCTCGCTCCATCCCAAGGCGCGCATCCTGCGGGACTCGCCCCAGCGGCTCGTGCTGCGCTTCACCGAGCCCACGGGCGACCATCTCCCGCAGCTGCGCCACATCCTGAACGAATACATCTCGGGCGACATGACGTCCTTCGGGACGGTCATCCGGGCCGGCGCCCAGCCCGCCCCCAAAGCCGGCGGCGCGCGAGCCACCGGAACGAGCCCGCTCGGCACGATCCGCCGGATCCTGGGCACGGTGGCCGTGCTGGCGCTGGCGCTGCTGCTGTTCGCGGTCGCCGCCACGTTCATGGCCGAACGGCTGCTCGTGACACGGATCGCCGCCCCGGGGCAGGTCGTCATCGCGGGGGAAACCCTGCGGGCCGTGGCCGACGGGCAGATCACCTACCTCGACACCGCCGCGCCCCAGGGCGAGGTGGCCTTCGCCATCGCCACCACGAGCGGCGAGACCCTGTCCATCGCCATGCCCTGCGACTGCGAGGCCCTGCCGGCGGGCATCGTCGAAGGCAGCACCGTCCTTGCCGGTGAGCCCGTGTTGACGCTGGTGGAGGGGGAACAAACCACCGCGGTCGAAGCTTCCATCCCTAGGGAGGATCTCTTCCCGCTCCAGCAGGCTGGTGGCGCCGAGCTCCGCCTGGCCGACGGTCGCATGATCTTCGGCCAGCTGGATAATGCGCGCGCCGCTGCCGCGGTGGCTGCGGGGGACGACTACGTGCCCGTCCGCCTCCTGCCCGAGGAACCCATCGACGCGACGCTTGCCGGCCAGGCCGTCGAGCTGCGCATCCGGCGTGATGCCGGGAGCCTCACCGAACGCCTGGCCGAGGGGCGGACATTCCTGTCCTCCCTTTGGACCGACCTGACCCAGCCCTGACCCATCCGTCTTTGGCCAGTTCCTCGAAGGAGACAGCCGCAATGCAGCCCATCCATCCCGTGATCCTGTCCGGAGGCATGGGGTCACGCCTCTGGCCCCTGTCGCGCGTGCAGCAGCCCAAGCAGTTCCAGCCGATCGACGGGGCCGATGGTCTGACCTTCCTGCAGGCCACGGCGCTGCGGCACCAGGGTCCGATGTTCCACCAGCCGGTGGTGGTGGCCAACGCTTCCCAGGTCGAGATGATCGCCTCGCAGATGTGGGAGATCGGCTGCCGGCCGATCATCCTGGGCGAGCCCGTGGGCCGCAACACCGGCCCCGCGGTCCTGGCCGCGGCGCTGCGGCTGCTCAAGGACGATCCCGACGCGGTCATGCTGATCCTGCCGTCCGACCATGTGGTGAACGGCGATCTCAACGCCACCGTGGCGCTCGCGGCCCCCGCTGCGCGGGAGGACGGGCGGATCGTCACCATCGGCGTCGTGCCGCGCTACGCCGAGACGGGTTTTGGCTACATCACCGACGGGGGAGCCATTCCGGGCCGCCCGGGCCTTCACGCCGTGAAGGCGTTCGTCGAGAAGCCCGCCCTCGAGATCGCGCAGCAACTCGTCGCGGCCGGTGACTCCTACTGGGCGGCCGGGATCGCCGTGGTGCGCGCCGACGTCATCGTCGAGGAGTTCGCCCGGCTGGAGCCCGCCACGCTGGACGCCGTCCGCCGCGCCTTCGCCGAAGGCACGACCTCGGGCAACACGGTGATCCTGGCGGCGCAGCCCTTCTCCACGGCTCTCGACGAGCCGACGGAGCGCGCGATCTTCGAGCGGTCCCCCCGCGTGGCGCTGGCGCCGACGGACGTGGCCTGGTCCGACGTGGGCGCCTGGCCCGCGATGCATGGAATCGCCACCAAGAACGCGTCGGGCAACGCACTGGGGCCAGAGGTCCTCGCCATCAACACGCGCAACTCCCTGGTGCGCGGCTGCGGCAAGCTCATCGCGGTGGTCGGCATGGAGGACGTGATCGTCGTCGACACGCCCGACGCGCTCCTCGTGACCAACCACGCCAACGCGCAGCTCGTGAAGGAGGCGGTGTCCCAGCTCAAGAAGATGGGCCGGAGCGAGGTCGACACGCATCTGCGGATCGAGATCTCCGAGCCGCCGGTTCCTGCGGTTGCTGCGGGCATCACCCAAGTCGCCGTCGCGGTGGGCGAGGTCGGCCGTGTCACCGGCACCGGCGGGGCAGGGTCGGTCGTGACCATCGCCGCGGGCCTCGCGGTGCTCAAGATCGCGGGCGAGCTTGTGCGCGCCAAGGCGGGGGAAATCTTCTTCGTCCGCCCCGGCGAAACGGCGACCATCGCGAACGGCGGCAGCGATGTCCTGAGCCTCGTGTCGGTCGACATCCAGGCCTCCTCTCCCGCGACCGTTCTTTCCCCCGACGGCTCGGTCATCTCCGACCTCGTCGATCCCCTCACCTCCAGCCAGAGGCGCTTCGTTGCCTGACAAATTGCCCCTTCTGGCGATCGCCCTGCCGCTGTGGTTCCTTGCGGGACCGGGGCTGGCCCAGGACGACACGGCCCAATGGCTTGCGGAACGTGACCGCGTCCTGGCGGAGATCGGGGCCTCCGCCGTGGCCGAGACGCAGGTCTCCGGGCTGACCTTGGCCGACGGGGTGGACCCTGTCTCCATCGACGTCGCGCCGCAGGTCGTGGGATCGGATGTCCGGCTTGCGCTGACGCAGATGGCAATGGCGGCGGGATCTGCCGGTCAGGCCGACATCGCGAGCGCGCAGCCCGCCGAGGGACCCGGCGCCATCTACCTGCGCGCCGGCCGGGCCACGCTCGGCCAGATCTACAGGGCCACGCGCGGCACCGACCTGGAGCCCGTCGTCCAGCAGGACGGCGACGGCTACATCGTCTCGCGCCCCCTCGTGATCGTGCAGGGCGCGGCGCTCTACCTGGAGCCGGGCGACCGGCTGGAACTCGACGCCCAAGGCGGGGCATTCCTTTTGAACTTCGGGCACCTGTCGATCTCGGGCGCCACGATCCGCGCCGATGCCCCGCCGCCCGAGGCAGAGGACCCGTTCCGGCCCTTCGTGGCGAGCCTTGGCACCGGGACCCTCGAGGTCGCGCATGGCGTCTTCTCCGGGCTGGGGTCGAACATGGCGCCGGTCGCGAGCGGGCTTGCGATGTCGTCGGGGAGCCTTTTCGCCGCCGGTGCGCCGTCGGTGGTCCGCAACAGCCGCTTCCTCGACGTGCATGGGCTGTCGGTGATCGACAGCAACGGTGCCTTGGTGCTGGACAACCAGTTCGACCGCCCCCGTGGCGTGGCGATCTGGTCCGACGACAGCGACCGCGTGGTCATCTCGGGCAACCACATCGTGGAGCCCGAGGGCCCCTTCGCGATCCGCGTCGACGGACCGGCCACAGACCTGCGCATCTTCGACAACGTGCTGACGGACGGCCACCATGCGGGCCTGCGCATCGCCGGGGGCGCCTCGGCCGTGGATCTGCGCGGCAACGTGCTGGCGGGCTTCGCCGGCCGCGCCGTGGTGGCCGAGGAAGGCGCGCGCTGCCTTCGCGTCGCCGGCAACCTGATCCAGGGGAACGGCGGCGACGGCATCAGCGCACGGACCATCGGGGCCGCGATGGTGGCGGGCAACGCCATCCTCGATAACGGCGGCGCGGGCCTGTCCCTGTCCCAGTCTCTGCCCGAGGCCGAGATCCTCGTCGCGGGCAACCTGTTCGCCGACAACCGGAGCGGCGTGCGCACGGCGACCATCGGGTCCCTGATGCTGTCGGACAACGACCTCACGGACCAGATGCCGCGCCACCTGGCCGGCGACCTCGCCCAGCACACGCCCCTGTTCCTTCGCGAAAGCCGCGGCGGCCTGCGCCCGACTCTCGCCTTCCACGATGTCCGAGCGGAGCTGTCCCAGCCGCTTCCCCCCAACGCCGCCGACGCGGCCTTCGAGCAATGCCGGGTGGAGGCCGGCTCCTGATGGTGTTTTCCTCGGAAGTGTTCCTGTTCGGCTTTTTGCCATCGTTCCTGATCGTCTACTATCTCACCCCCATGAGGTGGCGGAACATCGTCATCCTGCTGGGCTCCTATGCCTTCTACGGCTGGTGGCGCCTGGACTTCCTGGGCCTCCTCATCCTCACCACCCTGTGGACCTACCTGTTCGGGCGGCTGATGATGGGCGACCCCGCGCGGCGGAAGATGTGGATCACCATCGGCGTCGTCGGCTGCCTGTCGGTGCTGGGCGTGTTCAAGTACCTCAACTTCTTCATGGACAGCGTCGCCATGCTGTTCGGCACCACGCCCGAGGAGATGGGCATCCACTGGCGGCTGCTGCTGCCGATCGGGGTGTCGTTCTACGTCTTCCACTGCATCAGCTATCTCGTGGACATGTACCGGGGCGACGTGGAGGAGGACGTGGGCCTCGTGAACTTCGCGGCCTTCATCGTGCTGTTCCCCCAGCTCGTGGCCGGACCGATCCTGCGGTTCAAGGACCTCGCCCACCAGTTCAAGCACCGGACCCATTCCCTGGACATGTTCCTGGGCGGCCTGATGCTGTTCTTCATCGGGCTCGCCAAGAAGGTGCTGCTGGCCGACATGGTGGCCCCTCTCGCGGACCTCGCCTACGCCACGCCGGACCCGACCTTCCTGCTCGCCTGGGCGGGGGCCGTGGCCTACATGATGCAGCTCTACTTCGACTTCTCGGGCTACTCCGACATGGCGGTGGGCCTGGGCATGATGATCGGCTTCCGCCTCATCCGTAACTTCGCCTTCCCCTACCACTCCCGCTCCATCACCGAGTTCTGGAACCGCTGGCACATCAGCCTGTCCACCTGGCTGCGCGACTACCTCTACATCCCGCTGGGCGGGAACCGTCGCGGCCCGGTGCGGACCTATGTGAACCTGTTCACCGTGATGGCCCTGGGCGGCCTGTGGCACGGCGCGGCCTGGACCTTCGTGCTCTGGGGCTTCTGGCACGGCGGCTGGCTCGTGGTGGAACGCTACACCGGCCTAGCCAAGGCCACCGGCACCGCCGCGCTGATCCGGACTCTGTTCGTCGTCCTGCTGGGCTGGGTGCTGTTCCGCGCCGCGACCGTGGACAACGCCATGGACATCTACGCGGGCATGTTCGGCCTGAACGGCTTCGGCCTGCCGCCCAGCGTGATCCTGTCGATCCAGAGCGAGGCCCTCGCCGCCCTGGCTCTCTGCATTGGGATCGCCGCGCTTGAGCCCTATCTCGGCCAGATCGCCCGGGAGCAGCTCATGCCCCAGCCGGGCGGCGTCATGGTCGCCACGAACACGCTGGTGCCCACGCTTCTCGTCACGGGCCTCGCGACCCTCGCGATCATGAAGCTCGCCGAGCAGAGCTTCTCGCCCTTCCTCTACTTCCAGTTCTGAAGGATCAGATCATGCAGCGTCTTCTCTCGATGTCTCGGCTGATCCTCCCCGTCGCCTTCTTCGGCTACGGAGCCTTCGTGAACTACGAGATCATCACCGGCGAGCGCGTGGCCGTGGCCAAGGCCGAAGGCTCGATCATCCGGGGCGAGGTGTCGGCCAGCCTCGCCGACCAGTACGCCCGGTCCATGCCCCACCGCGAGCCCTCCGTAGCCTGGGTGGGGGCCGCGCGCTACCTTCTGGCCTCCGAAGGTCGCAAAGGCGTGGTCGTGGGCGAGGACGGCTGGCTCTTCACCGACGAGGAGCAACTCGTCGCCGATGACGCACAGATCGCCCGCGCCGTCGAGGAAGCCGTCGCCGCCCAGGCGCACCTTGCGGAAAGCGGCGCCCGGCTGGTGGTCGTGCCGCTGCCCGCCAAGGTCGACATCGAGCGCGACCTCGCCCCCGACGCCTGGATGGCCGAGGTGATGGAGGAGCAGCACAGCCGGTTCCTCGCCGCCCTGGCCGAGGCCGGGATCGGCGCGGTGGACGTGCGGCCCGCGCTCCTCGACGTAGCGAGCGAGGGGCAGGCCTTCCTGGCCCGCGACACCCACTGGACGCCCGAAGGGGCCTCGGCCGTTGCCGGGACGATCGCCGCCTCGGGCCTCGTGACCCCGGGCACCGACGAGTTCGTGCGGCGCCCCTCCGATCCCGAGGATATCGAGGGCGACCTCGTCTCCTTCGTGACCTCGGCCAGCCTTGCGCCCACCCTGGGGCTCGGCCCCCAGAAGATCACGCCCTTCGTGGCCGAGGCCGCGGGCGGCGCGACGGGCGGCATCTTCGCGACCGAGGCGCCCGCGATCACGACTCTCCTCGTGGGGACGAGCTACAGCGCCGACGCGCGCTGGAGCTTCGCCTCGGCCCTTTCGCTCGCGCTCGGCCGCGACGTCTTGAACCTCGCGCAGTCGGGGCAGGGGCCCGTCCGTCCCCTCCGCGCACTGCTGGAGGATCCCGCGCTCGCCCCGACCCCGCCCGAGTTCGTGATCTGGGAGTTCCCCGTGCGCTACCTCGGCGACCCGTCCATCTGGCCCGAGGAGCAGCTAGCCGACACGGGCCCCGCCCTGGAAGGAAGCCTCTGATGTTCCGATCCCGCTACATCGTCCTGCCGGCCCTCGCTGTCCTGCTGCTCGGCTCCGGGGGCGCACCGGCCGCGATCCTCGCGCCGATGGCCCTGCCGGTGGCGGACGGGCCAGCGGCGCTGGTCCCCGTCTTCGACGAGCGCGTGACCCGGACGCAGGACCTGCCGACCCTGGAGCTTCAGCAGGCGCGCCGGCGGATGCTGGCGGGGGAACAGATCTCCTGGGACACGATGCGGGACCTCGCGGACAACGGCGACGGGCTCGCGGCCTTCCGCTTCGCGCAGCGCATCGAGGCGCGGAACGACCCCTCGCTTCTCGGCGACGCGGCCTTCTACTACGCCACGGCGGCCTACACGAACCGCGACTACGCCGTGGGCCCGCTGGTCCGCATCCTGGACCGGCGCGACGTGGAGTTCAGCCCCCGCCGGCTGGAGCATATCGAGAACGCCCTTCGCGCCATGGCCGTCGCCGGGGACGCCAAGGCCAAAGAGTCCCTGACCAGGTTCTACCAGACCGGCCAGCCCTTCGGCCGTCAGCCCGAACGCGCTCTCGAATTCCAGCTCGACCTCGCTGAGGCCGGTGACGCCGACGCCGCCATGGCGCTGGTCCTCGAAACCATGTCGGGCTCCGCGCCCGTGGCGATGGACCGCGACCAGATCGACCGGCTCCTCGACATCGTGGCCGAGGCCGAGGATTTCGGCCTGCGCACCACCGGGGCAAACCTGCGTCGCATGGTCGATGCCGGGGCCGTCCAGATCCGCCCCGTGGCCCGCGCCGCCGCCACCGCCCCCGCGACCCCTGACGTGCCCGAGGAGGCCGCCCCATGATCCGCCGCACGACGCTTTGCGCGCTCCTTGCACTGTCCGCCGCCCCGGTCCTCGCGCAGGAGCAGTCGGCCTATGGCTGCGCCCGCCTGTCCGAGGTCACGCCCGTGCCTTACGTCGAGGGACGGGACGGGGTCTTCTTTCGCCTGACCGTCGACCTTCGGATGCACCATCCCTTGTCGGACGTCAGCCTCGACCTGATGCGGCAACTCTCCGAGGCGCTGGCCGCGCGGGGGGTGACGCTGATCTACGTGCCGCTGCCGACGAAGGCCTTGGCGATGCCCGACAACCTGCCCGAGGAAGCCGTCGCCTTCGGCTACGACCACGAAATCGCCGCGCAGGGCTACATGGGCATGCTGGAACGCCTCCGGGCGGCCGGCGTCCTGACCGTGGACGCCCTGTCGCCGCTCCTCGCCCTGCCGGAGGGGGAGCTGGCCTTCATCCCCACCGACCACCACTGGACATCCGCCGGCGCGCG